>CAUPXP010000017.1:0-28657 GCA_963515455.1 Streptococcus mitis
AAAATAGGCTCCATAATATCTATAGGGATTTACCCACTACAAATATTATAGAGCCGATATTTTTAGCTTCTCCTTGCTATACGCCTAGCTGCCTTGTTTGCTCTTTGATTTTCATTGAGTATAAATTTTTCACGAGATGATGGTCTGAGAAGTTTGTTATAAGTCAAAGCTTTTAGAACTCTGTTATCTACAGTCTAAAAGATTAGAATTGTCAAAACAATTTGTCTAGGCTTGATTTTATGGCTTATTTACTATAAAATGAGAAGGAAAAACGTCAAACTTTTATATTGCAAATAGGAGAAAACATGACAAAAACATTAAAACGTCCTGAGGTTTTATCACCTGCAGGGACTTTAGAGAAGCTAAAGGTAGCTGTTCAATATGGAGCAGATGCTGTCTTTATTGGCGGTCAGGCCTATGGTCTTCGTAGCCGTGCCGGAAACTTTACCTTTGAACAGATGGAAGAAGGTGTCCAGTTTGCGGCCAAGTATGGTGCTAAGGTTTATGTGGCTGCCAACATGGTTATGCATGAAGGAAATGAAGCTGGTGCTGGTGAGTGGTTTCGTAAACTGCGTGATATTGGGATTGCAGCAGTTATCGTGTCTGACCCAGCCTTGATTATGATTGCAGCAACAGAAGCACCAGGTCTTGAAATCCACCTTTCCACTCAAGCCAGTGCGACTAACTATGAAACCCTTGAGTTCTGGAAAGAACTGGGCTTGACTCGTGTCGTTTTGGCGCGTGAGGTTTCAATGGAAGAATTGGCAGAAATCCGCAAACGTACAGATGTTGAGATTGAAGCCTTTGTCCATGGAGCTATGTGTATTTCATACTCTGGTCGTTGTACTCTTTCAAACCACATGAGTATGCGTGATGCTAACCGTGGTGGTTGCTCTCAATCTTGCCGTTGGAAATACGACCTTTACGATATGCCATTTGGTCAAGAACGCAAGAGCTTGAAAGGTGAAATTCCAGAAGAATTTTCGATGTCAGCCGTTGACATGTCTATGATTGACCATATCCCAGATATGATTGAAAATGGTGTGGACAGTCTAAAAATCGAAGGACGTATGAAGTCTATTCACTATGTATCAACAGTAACCAACTGCTATAAGGCAGCTGTGGATGCTTATCTTGAAAGTCCTGAAAAGTTTGAAGCGATCAAACAAGATTTGGTGGACGAGATGTGGAAGGTTGCCCAACGTGAATTGGCAACAGGCTTCTACTACGGTACACCATCTGAAAATGAGCAGTTGTTTGGTGCGCGTCGTAAAATTCCTGAGTATAAGTTTGTCGCTGAAGTGGTTTCTTATGATGATGCGACTCAAACGGCAACCATTCGTCAACGGAATGTCATCAACGAAGGCGATCAAGTTGAGTTTTATGGTCCAGGTTTCCGTCATTTTGAAACGTATATCGAAGATTTGCACGATGCCAAAGGCAATAAAATCGACCGCGCCCCAAATCCAATGGAACTCTTGACTATTAAGGTGCCTCAACCTGTTCAAGCAGGAGACATGGTTCGTGCATTAAAAGAAGGACTCATCAATCTCTATAAAGAAGATGGAACCAGCGTCACAGTTCGTGCTTAATAAGCAAGCAGGATATGAAAGATTTCTAGTTGTTTTCCCTTTAATCCTGCTCACTAAAAGAAAAGAAGTTAAAGAAAATATATCAATTTCGTCCGAGATTTCATCTCGGATTTTTTCATTATTTTTCAGAAAGACCTAGATAATGGTCGGATTTATTACAAGTTTTTTCCAATTTTTTCTATATAATGAGCTCAAAAATAGTAAAATTGTAAATAATTTCCATTAAACGCTTTCAATGTTGGTAAAAAGTTGACAAATCCAATTTTTAGGACTAAACTAAGTAAGTAAATTTTAATTAAAAGGAGAATTCATCATGAATTTAACATTTTTTGGTCTATGTCTTGCCTGTATGGGTGTATCTCTTGGTGAAGGGTTATTGATGAATGGTTTGTTGAAATCAGTAGCTCGCCAACCAGATATTATCGCTGAGTTTCGTAGCTTGATGTTTTTAGGGGTTGCCTTTATTGAAGGAACTTTCTTCGTAACTCTTGTCTTCTCATTTATTATTAAATAACGAAATATAAATTGGAGAAGGGAGAATGTTAGATGGAAGAAAGTATCAATCCAACCATCAATATTGGTCCTGTTACCTTTGATTTAACTTTGACAGCCTTGACTTTGCTGTCTGTGTTTCTGATTTTTGCATTTATCTATTGGGCAAGTCGTAATATGACCTTGAAACCCAAAGGTAAACAAAATGTACTAGAGTATCTCTATGATTTTGTAATTGGATTTACAGAACCTAACCTTGGTTCCCACTACATGAAAGATTACTCACTCTTTTACTTATGTTTATTTCTTTTTATGGTCATCGCCAATAATCTTGGTTTGATGGCTAAACTTCAAACAACAGATGGAACAAACCTTTGGACATCGCCAACTGCAAATCTTTCATTTGACCTTGTCTTGTCTTTCTGTATTATTGTGATGGCGCACATTGAGGGGATTCGTCGTCGTGGGATTAAACAATACCTAAAAGGTTTTGTAACTCCTGCATTTATGACACCGATGAATCTACTTGAAGAAGTCACGAATTTCCTTTCTCTTGCTTTGCGGATTTTTGGGAATATCTTTGCAGGTGAAGTAATGACAAGCTTGCTTCTCTTACTTTCACATCAGGCTATTTTTTGGTATCCAATCGCATTTGGGACAAACTTAGTTTGGACTGCATTTTCCGTGTTCATTTCTTGTGTACAGGCCTATGTCTTTACACTATTATCCTCTATGTACCTAGGAAATAAAATTAATGATGAAGAGTAGAAAGGAGTAACTGATGCACGTAACAGTAGGTGAATTAATTGGTAATTTTATTTTAATCGCTGGCTCTTTTATCCTTTTGCTAGTCTTGATTAAAAAATTTGCATGGTCTAATATTACAGGCATTTTCGAAGAAAGAGCTGAAAAAATTGCTTCAGATATTGACAGAGCTGAAGAAGCACGTCAAAAAGCAGAAGTATTGGCTCAAAAACGCGAAGATGAATTGGCTGGTAGCCGTAAAGAAGCTAAGACAATCATTGAGAATGCGAAAGAAACAGCTGAGAAAAGTAAGGCTAGTATTTTAGCAGATGCTAAACTAGAAGCAGGACGCTTAAAAGAAAAAGCAAACCAAGAAATTGCTCAAAACAAAGCTGAAGCTTTACAAAGCGTTAAGGGTGAGGTGGCAGATTTGACAATCAGCTTGGCTGGTAAAATCATCTCACAAAACCTTGATGGTCATGCCCATAAAGAACTCATTGATCAGTATATCGATCAGCTAGGAGAAGCTTAATGGACAAGAAAACAGTAAAGGTAATTGAAAAATACAGCATGCCTTTTGTCCAATTGGTACTTGAAAAAGGAGAAGAAGACCGTATCTTTTCAGACTTGACTCAAATCAAGCAAGTTGCTGAAGAAACAGGTTTACCTTCTTTTTTAAAAAAAGTGGCAGTAGACGAGTCTGATAAGGAAAAAACAATTGCTTTCTTCCAAGACTCTGTGTCACCTTTATTGCAAAACTTTATCCAGGTTCTTATCTACAATCACAGAGCAAATCTTTTTTATGATGTGCTTGTAGATTGCTTGAACCGACTTGAAAAAGAAACAAATCGGTTTGAAGTGACGATTACGTCTGCTCATCCTCTAACTGATGAACAGAAGAGTCGCTTGCTCCCTTTAATTGAGAAAAAAATGTTTCTTAAAGTAAGGAGTGTAAAAGAACAAATCGATGAAAGTCTCATTGGTGGTTTTGTCATTTTTGCCAATCACAAGACAATTGATGTGAGTATTAAACAACAACTTAAAGTTGTTAAAGAAAATTTGAAATAGAAAGTGGTGTTCTTTTGGCAATTAACGCACAAGAAATCAGCGCTTTAATTAAGCAACAAATTGAAAATTTCAAACCCAATTTTGATGTGACTGAAACAGGTGTTGTAACCTATATCGGGGATGGTATCGCGCGTGCTCATGGCCTTGAAAATGCCATGAGTGGAGAGTTGTTGATTTTTGAAAACGGCTCTTATGGTATGGCTCAAAACTTGGAGTCAACAGACGTTGGTATTATCATCCTAGGTGACTTTACAGATATCCGTGAAGGCGATACAATCCGCCGTACAGGTAAAATCATGGAAGTCCCAGTAGGTGAAAGTCTGATTGGTCGTGTTGTGGATCCGCTTGGTCGTCCGGTTGACGGTCTTGGAGAAATCCACACTGATAAAACTCGTCCAGTAGAAGCGCCAGCTCCTGGTGTTATGCAACGTAAGTCTGTATCAGAACCATTGCAAACTGGTTTGAAAGCTATTGACGCCCTTGTACCGATTGGTCGTGGTCAACGTGAGTTGATTATCGGTGACCGTCAGACAGGGAAAACAACCATTGCGATTGATACAATCTTGAACCAAAAAGGTCAAGATATGATCTGTATCTACGTAGCGATTGGACAAAAAGAATCAACAGTTCGTACGCAAGTAGAAACACTACGTCAGTACGGTGCCTTGGATTACACAATCGTTGTGACAGCCTCTGCTTCACAACCATCTCCATTGCTTTTCCTAGCTCCTTATGCTGGGGTTGCCATGGCGGAAGAATTTATGTATCAAGGTAAGCATGTTTTGATCGTTTATGATGATCTTTCAAAACAAGCGGTAGCTTATCGTGAACTGTCACTCTTGCTTCGTCGTCCTCCAGGTCGTGAAGCCTTCCCAGGGGATGTTTTCTACCTTCACAGCCGTTTGCTTGAGCGCTCAGCTAAAGTTTCTGATGAACTTGGTGGTGGATCAATTACAGCCCTACCGTTTATCGAGACACAAGCAGGAGATATCTCTGCCTATATCGCAACCAACGTGATTTCTATCACTGATGGACAAATCTTCCTTGGTGATGGTCTCTTCAATGCAGGTATTCGTCCAGCCATCGATGCGGGTTCATCTGTATCTCGTGTAGGTGGTTCTGCACAAATCAAAGCTATGAAGAAGGTTGCTGGTACACTTCGTATCGACCTTGCTTCATACCGTGAGTTGGAAGCCTTCACTAAGTTTGGTTCTGACTTGGATGCGGCAACACAGGCTAAGTTGAACCGTGGACGTCGCACAGTTGAGGTCTTGAAACAACCTGTTCACAAACCATTGCCTGTTGAGAAACAAGTAACCATTCTCTATGCTTTGACACATGGTTTCTTGGACACTGTTCCAGTAGATGATATTGTTCGTTTCGAGGAAGAGTTCCATGCCTTCTTTGATGCTCAACATCCAGAGATTTTGGAAACCATTCGTGATACAAAAGACTTGCCAGAAGAAGCAGTCTTGGATGCTGCGATTACAGAGTTTCTCAATCAAACCAGCTTCCAATAAGAATAGAGGTGTCAGATGGCAGTATCTCTAAATGATATTAAAACAAAAATCGCCTCAACAAAAAATACGAGTCAAATCACTAATGCCATGCAAATGGTTTCGGCTGCTAAGCTAGGTCGCTCTGAAGAAGCTGCTCGTAACTTCCAAGTTTACGCTCAGAAAGTTCGCAAGCTCTTGACAGATATCCTTCATGGTAATGGAGCTGGTGCTTCAACCAATCCCATGTTGATTAGCCGTCCTGTGAAGAAGACAGGCTATATCGTTATTACTTCAGACCGCGGTTTGGTTGGAGGGTATAATTCTTCTATTCTGAAAGCCGTTATGGAGTTGAAAGAAGAATACCATCCAGATGGTACAGGTTTTGAAATGATCTGTATTGGTGGAATGGGAGCAGATTTCTTTAAGGCTCGTGGTATTCAACCACTTTATGAATTACGTGGCTTGGCGGATCAGCCTAGCTTTGATCAAGTTCGTAAGATTATTTCAAAAACTGTTGAAATGTACCAAAATGAACTTTTTGATGAACTCTATGTCTGCTACAACCACCATGTCAATACGCTAACTAGTCAAATGCGTGTGGAACAAATGCTTCCGATTGTTGACTTGGATCCCAATGAAGCGGATGAAGAGTATAGCTTGACTTTTGAATTGGAAACCAGCCGAGAAGAAATTCTGGAGCAGTTGTTGCCTCAGTTTGCAGAAAGTATGATTTACGGTGCTATTATCGATGCTAAGACAGCTGAAAATGCTGCAGGTATGACCGCCATGCAAACAGCGACAGATAATGCTAAGAAAGTCATCAATGATTTGACAATTCAGTATAACCGTGCCAGACAGGCGGCGATTACACAAGAAATTACAGAAATCGTAGCAGGAGCTAGTGCCTTAGAATAAGCACTAGTCCAGCTCGTATGAAAATGAACTTATACTCAATGAAAATCAAAGAGCAAACTAGGAAGCTAGCCGCAGGCTGTACTTGAGTACGGTAAGGCGACGCTGACGTGGTTTGAATTTGATTTGCGAAGAGTATTAGGACCTAGTTGAGCTAGGAACCGACAGTATCTTATATAGAATAGGAGAAGGAGATGAGTTCAGGTAAAATTGCTCAGGTTATCGGTCCCGTTGTAGACGTCTTGTTTGCAGCAGGGGAAAAACTTCCTGAGATTAACAATGCACTTGTCGTCTACAAAAATGACGAAAGAAAAACAAAAATCGTCCTTGAAGTAGCCTTAGAGTTGGGAGATGGTATGGTCCGTACTATCGCCATGGAATCAACAGATGGGTTGACTCGTGGAATGGAAGTATTGGACACAGGTCGTCCAATCTCTGTACCAGTAGGTAAAGAAACTTTGGGACGTGTCTTCAATGTTTTGGGAGATACCATTGACTTGGAAGCTCCTTTTACAGAAGACGCAGAGCGTCAGCCAATTCATAAAAAAGCTCCAACTTTTGATGAGTTGTCTACCTCTTCTGAAATCCTTGAAACAGGGATCAAGGTTATCGACCTTCTTGCCCCTTACCTTAAAGGTGGTAAAGTTGGACTCTTCGGTGGTGCCGGAGTTGGTAAAACCGTCTTAATCCAAGAATTGATTCACAATATCGCCCAAGAACATGGTGGTATTTCAGTATTTACCGGTGTTGGGGAACGTACTCGTGAGGGGAATGACCTTTACTGGGAAATGAAAGAATCAGGCGTTATCGAGAAAACAGCCATGGTATTTGGTCAGATGAATGAGCCACCAGGAGCACGTATGCGTGTTGCCCTTACTGGTTTGACAATCGCTGAATACTTCCGTGATGTAGAAGGCCAAGACGTACTTCTCTTTATCGATAATATCTTCCGTTTCACTCAGGCTGGTTCAGAAGTATCTGCCCTTTTGGGTCGTATGCCATCAGCCGTTGGTTACCAACCAACCCTTGCTACGGAAATGGGTCAATTGCAAGAGCGTATCACATCAACTAAGAAGGGTTCTGTAACTTCTATCCAGGCTATCTATGTGCCAGCGGATGACTATACTGACCCAGCGCCAGCAACAGCCTTTGCTCACTTGGATTCAACAACCAACTTGGAACGTAAGTTGGTACAATTGGGTATCTACCCAGCTGTTGACCCACTTGCTTCAAGCTCACGTGCCTTGGCACCTGAAATTGTTGGAGAAGAGCACTATGCAGTTGCTGCTGAAGTAAAACGCGTTCTTCAACGTTACCATGAATTGCAAGATATCATTGCTATCCTTGGTATGGATGAGCTTTCTGATGAAGAAAAGACCTTGGTTGCTCGCGCCCGTCGTATCCAGTTCTTCTTGTCACAAAACTTCAACGTTGCGGAACAATTTACTGGTCAGCCAGGTTCTTATGTTCCAGTTGCTGAAACTGTACGTGGCTTTAAGGAAATCCTTGATGGTAAATACGATCACTTGCCAGAAGATGCCTTCCGTGGTGTAGGTTCTATCGAAGATGTGATTGCAAAAGCTGAAAAAATGGGATTTTAAGAGGTGATCTATGGCTCAGTTAACTGTCCAGATCGTGACACCAGATGGCCTCGTCTATGATCACCATGCCAGCTATGTATCGGTTCGAACTCTGGATGGTGAGATGGGGATCTTGCCACGACATGAAAATATGATTGCGGTTTTAGCAGTTGATGAAGTAAAGGTAAAACGTATTGATGACGAAGATCACGTGAACTGGATTGCAGTAAACGGCGGTGTTATTGAAATTGCCAATGATATGATCACAATCGTCGCTGACTCTGCAGAACGTGCTCGTGATATCGATGTCAGTCGTGCAGAACGTGCCAAGCTTCGTGCAGAACGTGCAATTGAAGAAGCACAAGACAAACACTTGATTGACCAAGAACGTCGTGCGAAGATTGCACTGCAACGTGCCATTAACCGTATTAATGTCGGAAATAGACTATAAGAAAAAAATGAACTTGAAAATACCAAGTTCATTTTTTATATGTTTTATTAAGGAGCAAAACGGATGCAGACTGCTTCGGGAATATGGAAGTCATTGGAGAGTTCTGCTAGACGACCATTGTCACAATTACGTTTAAAGACAGTTGCATTGTCAGAGTCTTGGTGGACAGCAATGAGAAATTTTTGGTCAGGTGTCAAATCAAAATCACGTGGGGTTTTACCATGTGTTGGAACGATTTCTAGCAATTCTAAGCTACCATCCGCAAGGATGGTATATACTGCGATAGAATCATGGCCACGGTTAGAAGCGTAGAGGTATTTACCGTCTTTAGAGAGACGAATAGCAGCGGTTCCATTAAAGCCTTCGTAAGCTTCTGGTAAAGTTGAAATCACTTGCATACGTTCAAATTCGCCAACGCCATCGTAGATTAAAACCTCGATAGTACTATTGAGTTCACAAATGAGATAAGCGATTTTATAGTGGTTATGGAAAACGATATGGCGTGAGCCTGCTCCTGGCCGGCTGTGATAGGTATAGAGTTTAGATAATTTCCCTTCTTGATCAAGGTCATAAGTGATGACTTGGTCAGTACCCAAATCACAGGTCACTAGATAGTGGTCAGGTGTTAAATCTGTATAGTGAACATGAGGAGATGCTTGATTCTCATGTGGACCTTGGCCACTGTGTTGATCTACATCACTAAATAAAAGACTACCATCTTCCTGACGTTTATAAACAAGCACCTGTCCTTTGTGGTAGTTGGCTGCATAGACCAAATTACGCTTTTCATCGACAGCAACATAACAGTGGGGGGCTCCTTCCTCAACGACATGATTTAATAAAGTCCCGTCAGTTTGATAGGCTGCAATTCCCCCCTTATCGTCTTGGCTACCAACAGTGTATAGGTGTTGGTGCTGGTCAAAAGCAAGGTAGGTTGGACTTGGCTCAGCTGCAAAAAGTTCTAGATTTGAAAGCTGACCAGTTTCTGTATCAAAGTCAGCCTTGTAAATCCCTTGGGAAGTCCGACGTGTATAAGTTCCAAAATAAACAGTTTCTTTCATAACGTTACCTCTACATAAAGATAAGACTATTATATCACAAAAACAAGCCAATTAAAGACATCCAATTAGATGTAAGCACTTAAAAAAAGAGTTATTTTGATTTAAAAATGGTATAATGAGAGAATGATAGAAAGGAAGTATTTATGGAGCAAAAAGAGAAACATTTTAGCCTATCTTGGTTTTTTAAGTGGTTTTTAGATAACAAGGCCATTACGGTATTTTTAGTAACCTTATTATTGGGACTGAATCTTTTTATTTTAAGTAAGATTAGTTTTCTATTTTCACCTGTTTTAGACTTTTTAGCAGTTGTGATGTTGCCAGTCATTCTGTCTGGTTTGTTATATTATTTGTTGAATCCTATTGTTGATTGGATGGAGAAGCATAAGGTTAATCGTGTTATAGCTATCACTATTGTCTTTGTTATCATCGCTCTCTTTATTATTTGGGGTTTGGCAGTCGCCATTCCAAATCTGCAACGTCAGGTTTTGACCTTTGCAAGAAACGTTCCTGTTTACTTGGAAGATATAGATAGGATTGTTAATGGATTGGTAGCCCAGCACCTGCCAGATGATTTCAGACCTCAGTTAGAGCAGGTTTTGACAAACTTCTCTAGCCAGGCTACAGTTTGGGCAAGTAAGGTTTCATCTCAGGCAGTCAACTGGGTGAGTGCCTTTATTAGCGGGGCATCTCAAGTGATTGTTGCCTTGATTATCGTTCCTTTCATGCTCTTTTATCTCTTGCGTGATGGGAAAGGCTTGCGTAACTATTTGACCCAATTCATGCCAAGAAAATTGAAAGAACCTGTTGGACAAGTTTTGTCAGACGTGAATCAACAGTTGTCCAACTATGTTCGAGGGCAAGTGACAGTGGCTATTATTGTAGCAGTAATGTTTATGATCTTCTTCAAGATTATTGGTCTCCGTTATGCTGTTACGCTGGGTGTTACTGCTGGTATTTTAAATCTGGTCCCTTATCTTGGTAGCTTCCTAGCCATGCTTCCTGCCCTAGTATTAGGCTTGATTGCTGGGCCAGTCATGCTTTTGAAAGTAGTGATTGTCTTTATCGTAGAACAAACTATTGAAGGCCGTTTTGTCTCTCCATTGATTTTGGGAAGTCAATTAAACATCCATCCTATTAATGTTCTCTTTGTTTTGTTAACTTCAGGATCCATGTTTGGTATCTGGGGAGTCTTGCTAGGTATTCCAGTTTATGCCTCTGCTAAGGTTGTCATTTCAGCGATTTTTGAATGGTATAAGGTAGTCAGTGGTTTATATGAACTAGAAGGAGAGGAAGTAAAGAGTGAACAATAGTCAACAGATGTTACAGGCCTTGGAAGAGCAAGATTTAACCAAGGCTGAGCACTATTTCGTCAAAGCTTTAGAAAATGATCCAAGTGACCTTCTGTATGAGTTGGCAATTTATCTTGAAGGGATTGGTTTCTATCCTCAGGCCAAGGAAATTTACCTGAAAATCGTAGAGGATTTTCCAGAGCTTCATCTTAATCTAGCTGCAATTGCTAGCGAGGATGGTCAAATCGAAGAAGCCTTTGCCTATCTTGAGGAAATCCAAGTTGACAGTGACTGGTATGTATCGTCTTTGCTTCTTAAGGCAGACCTTTACCAGATGGAAGGTTTGACTGATGTGGCGCGTGAAAAATTACTAGAAGCTTTGACTTACTCAGAGGATCCTCTCTTGATATTAGGTTTAGCAGAGTTGGATAGTGAGTTGGAAAATTACCAAGAAGCTATTCAAGGCTATGCCCAGTTAGATAATCGCTCGATTTATGAGCAAACAGGCATTTCCACCTATCAACGGATTGGCTTTGCCTATGCCCAGTTAGGGAAATTTGAAACGGCCACAGAGTTTTTAGAAAAAGCCTTGGAGTTAGAATACGATGACCTAACAGCTTTTGAGTTGGCCAGTCTTTATTTTGATCAAGAAGAATACCAAAAGGCCGTCCTCTATTTTAAGCAGATCGATACCATTTCTCCTGACTTTGAAGGCTATGAGTATGGGTACAGTCAGGCCTTACATAAGGAACACCAAGTTCAAGAAGCCCTGCGTATCGCTAAGCAAGGCCTAGAGAAAAATCCCTTTGAAACTCGCCTCTTGCTGGCTGCTTCACAATTCTCTTATGAATTACATGATGTAAGCGGAGCAGAAAATTACCTCCTTACTGCTAAAGCAGATGCTGAGGATACGGAAGAAATCTTGCTTCGTTTAGCCACTATTTATCTGGAGCAGGAGCGTTATGAGGATATTCTAGACTTACAAAGTGATGAGCCAGAAAATCTCTTGACCAAGTGGATGATTGCTCGTTCCTATCAAGAAATGGACGATTTGGATACTGCCTATGAGCTTTACCAAGAGTTGGCAGGAGATTTAAAGGACAATCCAGAGTTTCTGGAACACTATATCTATCTCTTACGTGAATTGGGCTACTTTGAGGAAGCAAAAGTCCATGCTCAAGCTTACTTAAAACTGGTTCCAGATGATGTGCAAATGCAAGAACTGTTTGAGAGATTGTAAGAATGTTTAAACATATAGAACTGTAGTTTATCTCTTTTGATAGCTACGGTTTTTATTTGTATATGATAGAATTTTTTTACAAAAATAGTTGGTTATTTAGTTTATTTATGCTATAATAGGAGCAATTATTTTTAGGAGGTGTCAGTATGTCTTATTTGTTTGAGATATTACCGAGTTTATTGAGCGGTGCAAGCATGACTTTACAGGTCTTTGTGCTGGTCTTGATTTTTTCTATTCCCTTGGGCGTTTTGATTGCCTTTGCCTTGCAAGTCCATTGGAAGCCCCTCCATTATCTGATTAACATTTACATCTGGATTATGCGGGGAACCCCCTTACTCTTGCAACTGATTTTTATTTATTATGTGCTCCCAAGTATTGGGATTCGCTTAGATCGCCTTCCTGCTGCTATTATTGCCTTTGTTCTCAACTATGCAGCTTACTTTGCAGAAATTTTCCGTGGGGGAATTGATACCATTCCTAAAGGACAATATGAGGCTGCAAAGGTCTTGAAGTTTAGTCCTTTTGACACAGTTCGCTATATTATCTTGCCTCAGGTAACCAAGATTGTTCTCCCTAGTGTCTTTAATGAAGTTATGAGTTTGGTCAAGGATACTTCTTTGGTCTATGCTCTCGGCATTTCAGACCTTATCTTGGCTAGTCGAACAGCTGCCAACCGTGACGCCAGTCTGGTTCCCATGTTCTTGGCAGGAGCCATTTACTTGATTTTAATTGGGATTGTGACAATTATTTCCAAAAAAGTTGAGAAGAAGTATAGTTATTATAGATAGGAGGCTGCCATGTTAGAATTACGAAATATCAATAAGAAATTTGGAGACAAACAAATCCTGTCTAATTTCAGTCTAAGTATTCCTGAAAAGCAAATCCTGGCTATCGTTGGGCCTTCTGGTGGAGGTAAGACAACTCTCTTACGTATGCTTGCGGGTCTTGAAACCATTGATTCTGGACAAATCTTTTATAATGGACAACCTTTAGAGCTGGATGAATTGCAGAAGCGGAATCTACTGGGATTTGTCTTCCAAGATTTTCAACTGTTCCCTCATTTATCAGTTCTGGACAATTTGACCTTATCGCCTGTGAAGACCATGGGAATGAAGCAGGAAGAAGCTGAGAAGAAGGCGAGTGGACTCTTGGAACAGTTAGGACTAGGAGGACACGCAGATGCCTATCCATTTTCATTATCTGGTGGGCAAAAGCAGCGGGTGGCCTTGGCGCGTGCTATGATGATTGACCCCGAAATCATTGGCTACGATGAACCAACTTCTGCCCTAGATCCAGAATTGCGCTTGGAAGTGGAAAAACTAATCTTGCAAAATAGGGAACTTGGGATGACCCAGATTGTGGTAACCCACGATTTGCAGTTTGCTGAAAATATCGCAGATCAGATTCTCAAGGTTGAGCCTAAGTAGGAGGTGCCAATGACTAATAAGAAAATTGCTTTGGTATTGGTTTCGCTCCTGACTCTCTTTTTAACAGCTTGTACCCAGAAGGCTAGCGATCCAAAGCAGGATAACTGGAATAAGTATCAAGAGCAAGGCAGTATAACCATTGGTTTTGATAATACCTTTGTACCCATGGGATTTGAAGAAAAGAATGGCCAATATACGGGCTTTGATATTGACTTAGCACAAGCTGTCTCTGAAAAATTAGGTTTTAAAGTTCAATTTCAGCCAATCGACTGGGATATGAAGGAAACGGAACTGCAAAATGGAACCATAGATGCCATCTGGAATGGCTATTCTGCCACTGATGAACGCCGAGAGAAGGTTGCCTTTAGCATTCCATATATGGAAAATCAGCAAGTTCTGGTTGCGAAGAAAAGCCAGCAAATTCGTTCAGTAGAGGATATGAAGGATAAGACCTTGGGAGCCCAAGCCGGTTCCTCTGGTTATTTGGATTTTGAAGCCCAGCCAGATTTACTGAAAAATCGTGTCAAAGATCAGAAGGCCAATCAGTACCAGAGTTTCAATGAAGCCTTGATTGACTTGAAAAATGATCGAATTGATGCCTTGTTGATTGACCGAGTGTATGCTAATTACTATCTCCAGTCTGAAGGTATATTAAATGACTACAATGTCTTTTCAGCTGGATTTGAAAGTGAATCCTTTGCGGTCGGAGTTAGACCAGCAGACAAGAGATTGCTGCAAGCATTAAACCAAGCCTTTATCGCACTACACCAAGAAGGGAAGTTCCAGGAAATCAGCCAAAAATGGTTTGGAGAAGATGTAGCAACCAAAGAAGTAAATGAAGGACAGTAAGATAAAATAGTGGCTGAGACTGCGTTTTGATTAGCAAAACGTAGTTTTTTTCATCAAAAAAATCCTCTGACAAATACCAGAGGATAAGAATTTATTTCATTGTTGGGAAGAGCAATACGTCACGGATAGTAGTTGTATCAGTGAGAAGCATGCAGAGACGGTCGATACCGATTCCCAAACCACCTGTTGGTGGCATACCATATTCAAGGGCTTCGATGTAGTCGTAGTCGATACCTGTTGCTTCATCGTCACCAAGTTCTTTGGCTTTAGCTTGGGCTTCAAAACGGCTAAGTTGGTCGATTGGGTCGTTCAACTCAGTAAAGGCATTACCGTACTCCTTAGTCATGATGAAGAGCTCGAAACGGTCAGTAAAGCGTTGGTCTTCAGGATTTTTCTTAGCCAGTGGAGATACAGCTACTGGATGGCCATAGACAAAGGTTGGTTGGATCAAGGTTTCTTCAACAAACTCTTCAAAGAAGGCATTGATAATGTGACCAACCTCAGTGTAGTGTTTCTCAACTGGAACTTTCTTCTCAGCAGCGATAGCTTTAGCTTCTTCCAAAGTCATATCTTGCCAGAAATCGACACCAGTAATTTCTTTAATAGCATCCACCATGTGAACACGTTTAAATGGTTCGTTGATTTTGATTTCAGTACCTTGATAGTTAACTGGACCATCGCCTTTGACTGATTTAGCAGCATGTTGGATAATACCTTCCGTCAAGTCCATGATATCTTGGAAGTCAGCATAAGCTTGGTAAACTTCGATAGAAGTGAACTCAGGGTTGTGAGTAGCATCCATTCCTTCATTACGGAAGATACGGCCAATTTCATAGACACGCTCCATACCACCAACGATAAGGCGTTTCAAGTGAAGCTCAGTCGCGATACGAAGCACCATGTCAATGTTTTGGGCATTGTGGTGGGTGATAAATGGACGGGCAGCAGCACCACCAGCTTCGTTATGAAGAACAGGTGTTTCCACTTCAAGGAAACCTTTTTGGTCAAGGTAACGACGGATTTCAGAGATGATTTTTGAACGAGTGACAAAGCGCTCAAAGCTTTCACGGTTAGAAATCAAGTCAAGGTAACGTTTACGGTAAATTGTTTCAACGTCTGTCAAACCGTGGAATTTCTCAGGAAGTGGGCGAAGTGCTTTAGACAAGTGTGTAATGTGAGTCGCCTTGATAGAGAGTTCTCCCATATCCGTACGCATCACTTCACCTTCGACACCAAGGAAGTCACCAAGGTCTGCTTTTTTGAAGATTTCGTAGTTTTCTTCGCCGACAGCATCCTTACGAACATAGATCTGGATTTGACCTTCGCGGTCTTGAAGGTGGGCAAAACCTACTTTACCTTTACCACGTTTGGTTACCAAGCGTCCTGCGATAGTAGCTGTTTCATTTTTATCATGTAATTGTTCTTTATCGAGGTCAGCAAATTTATCTTTTAATTCTTGTGAATTTGCAGTACGTTCAAAGCGTTTTCCAAAGGGATCGATTCCTTGTTCACGGAGCGCAGCCATTTTTTCACGGCGAACGATCTGCTGGTCATTTAGTTCTTCCATATGTTCTGTTGACATGGGATCCTCCTAGTTTTACTCAAAATTGAATACGATGAGTCATTTTTGCGATACTCCCATTTTATCATAAATAAGCAAGAAATTCACGGATAATCTTTCAAAACTAAAAAGAACTTGACGCTATAATCAAGTTCTGTTATTGATAGGAAGTATCATTCCAAGTATCGAGAGTAAATGTTTCAAAATCATGGGTTTCTAGAATTGTCAGGCTGGCATTTGCTAGACCGCCATCTTTACGAAGAAGTGGTTCTTTATAACCTAGAAGAGTACGAATACTGGCAGTAAGATTGGCGCCGTGTCCGACAATTAGAATATGCTCAGCTGGACTATCTTTTAATGATTTGATAAATCGGATGGTCCGTTGTGTTGTACTGTAAAGTGACTCTGCGCCAAACATTTGAGTGTCAAATTGAGCAAGATTAGATCGGAAAGCTTTGATTTGTTGCGGGTAAATAGCTTCCAAGGTTGCAATTTTCAAACCTTCTAACTTCCCAAGTTGCCATTCACGGAGATTAGGGACACTTTTTAAAGGACAGGACACCTTGAGTTGACTTTGGATAATCTCGGCAGATCTGATCGCTCGAGGTAAATCACTTGAATAAATCTGATTAAAAGGAATTTCCTTGAGATACTGGCCAAGTTATTTTAGGGTTTCAATGGATTCAGGAAGAAGGGGGGAATCTCCACTAGCACCTTGAAAACGACCTTCTTGGTTCCAGACAGTACGACCGTGGCGGACAAAGTAGAGTTTCATTACTTGCTGTCCTCCAAGATATCTGCAAAGTCAGCTTTTACAAAGTTAGCCAAGTCTTGTGGCGCGACGATAATGCTGTGACCGACCTCGCCTGCAGAGACAATCATTTGATCCAAGTCTAGGGCGTTTTTATCGATAAAAATGGGGTAATTGTGTTTCTGACGAATTCCGACAGGATTATTAGCTCCATGAATGTAACCTGTTGTTTTTTCCAAGTCCTTTTGTGGAATCATGCTCACTTTTTTATTGCCAGAAATTTTGGCTAGTTTCTTTTCAGACAAGTGCTGAGTGATAGGGACAATTCCGATAATCGGTCCTGTCTTGTCTCCCAAAAGAGCCAAGGTTTTGAAAATCTGATCTCGTTTATAACCTTGCGGTAGTTCTCCTTCCAGGGCATTGATTTGAATTCCCTGATGTGGGATAGCTGCTTTAGAAAGGATTTGTTCTACTAATGTTTTTTTGATTTTAACTTTTTTTGCCATTATTTATATTTATCCTCCAATTGACTCATCCAAATACCAAGCCAGATTCCCAGCGCAAAGAAGAAGGAGATGATGACATACCCAACAAGAGAAAGGCCAGTGTATTGGATACTTTCAGCGTTTCCTGCATTTGGAATCAAGATCAAAAGGGTACTTGATAGGACAATACCGATGATGAAATGATAGACACGTGAGTGGTAGTTGTTTAAGGCGTAATCCATCAATTTTGAAAAAACGATGAGAGTGGCACCTGCTCCGATTCCAATCGGGAAGAAGGTTCCCAAGAGGTCAAAGGTTTTAAAACCAGTCAACATCGGAGCATAGAGACCCAAAATCAAAAGTAGATTTGATGGACTGAGGCCAGGAACCAAGACGCCAAGAGCCAGCAGTGCACCTGCTAGGATGAAATTAAGAAAGCTAGCACTTAAGGTTCCAACGACAAAATTTAAGGCATAGAGACCTAGTCCAGAAATGATAAAGGTTGTCCAGAACCAAGCCAAATCAATCTTGTCTCTGTCAGATTCTCGAGTTGATTCTTTGAGGAGGCTAGGAACCGTACCAATGATGGCACCCGCAAAGCTCCATAAGACAAAGACCTGATAATTTTCAAGCAGGTATTCAATCGGGTAAGAAAATAGGCCAATTCCCAGAAGCATACCGATGGCAACTGGAATAAAGTACAAAACATTTTCTTTAAAGTCTTTAAAAGGGTGGGCAAGAAAGCCAATCATCCGTTCATAAATTCCTAAGATTGCTGCTAGAACCCCTCCGGAAATTCCCGGTAAGATAAATCCAAGAGCAATCACAATCCCTTTAATAATGCGCGCTAACCATGAGAGCATATAGTTCCTCCAACTATTTCTATTTCAAAAAATCCTTACTATATTGTATCACAATCAAACACAAAAAGAAAAAGCAAATGATAAACAAATGCTTTTAAGGTTTTAAAAAGATTTTTCTAAAGGTTTCTTCTTTGTTTTTTAAGGGAGAGATAACGTTGATATCCAAATCGTGGTCAAAGCCGGCAATTTTTCCTTTAGATGTGTATTGGTGAATATCATAATCTAAGTCAGTTTTAGGACTGCTCTCCAAAAATCCTGAGTTAGAGCCGTAGGACGGAATCCAAACAGAGGTAAACTTGCCTGTATCAATACTATGTTCTTCCATGAAATAGACCCCAACGTAGATTCCGATGTTTTTAGCACCTAGTGATGCTAGTTTTGCTCGAAAGGCTTCAACACCCTCGTTCATATTGGACATGGTTTTGTCTTCTACGTCTAGCCAGTAGTAACTAGGGCTGTAAGGAGAGGCTGCATTGTAGAAAACCTCAGCGGCTTTTTCCATTTCTTGGACACTTTTTCCAGCTACATAAGCGTAGACAGCAACTGGGACATTCCGCTTTTGAAGTTCAGTGATATGACTCTTATAGGCCTTGTCTATTCCATTGATAAAGGAAGCATCATTTTCTTTTGTCGTTTGAGCACCACTGTGAACACGAACAATAGCGCCTGAAATATTTTGTGAGAGGGCGTCGTAGTTGATTTCCTCAGGACGCTGCCAGCCAGAGAGGTCAATAATCGGTTTGTCTAAGTGTTTCAAAGCCTGTGCTTCAATCTGTGCTATATTGGATTTTGTTTTAAACGATTGGTTGTCATTAAGTGGGCGATTGATGATTAAAATGAAAATTATAATCCCAAAAAAACTAAATAAAATAAGTGGATGAATTTGTTTTCTCATATCTCATAATTTTACCCTAAAAATGAAAAAAAATCAAAAAAAATGGGTTAAGGAAAGGACTTTGGAGCATTTTTTCATTCAAGGGCGCGGAATGATTTGAAATATGGTATAATAAAAGGGAATTTCTAGAGAAAAGAGAAGATTATGTCAAATTATGCCATTATTTTAGCAGCGGGTAAAGGGACTCGCATGAAATCTGATTTGCCAAAAGTTTTGCACAAGGTTGCGGGTATTTCTATGTTGGAACATGTTTTCCGTAGTGTGGGAGCTATCCAACCTGAAAAGACAGTCACAGTTGTCGGACACAAGGCGGAATTGGTTGAAGAGGTCTTGGCTGGACAGACAGAATTTGTGACTCAATCTGAACAGTTAGGGACTGGTCATGCGGTTATGATGACAGAGCCTATCTTAGAAGGTTTGTCAGGTCACACCTTGGTCATTGCAGGAGATACTCCTTTAATCACAGGTGAAAGCTTGAAAAACTTGATTGATTTCCACATCAATCATAAAAATGTGGCCACTATCTTGACTGCTGAAACAGATAATCCTTTTGGCTATGGGCGAATTGTACGTAATGACAATGCTGAAGTGCTTCGTATCGTTGAGCAGAAGGATGCTACAGATTTTGAAAAACAAATCAAGGAAATCAACACTGGAACATACGTCTTTGACAACGAGCGTTTGTTTGAGGCTCTGAAAAATATCAATACCAATAACGCTCAAGGTGAATACTATATTACAGATGTCATTGGAATTTTCCGTGAAGCTGGTGAAAAAGTTGGCGCTTATACTTTGAAAGATTTTGATGAAAGTCTTGGGGTAAATGACCGCGTGGCTCTTGCGACTGCTGAGTCGGTTATGCGTCGTCGCATCAATCACCATCACATGGTCAATGGTGTTAGCTTTGTCAATCCAGAAACAACTTATATCGATATTGATGTTGAGATTGCGCCTGAAGTTCAAATCGAAGCCAATGTTACCTTGAAAGGTCAAACGAAAATTGGTGCTGAGACTGTTTTGACAAATGGAACATATGTAGTGGATAGCACTATCGGAGCAGGAGCTATCATTACCAACTCTATGATTGAGGAAAGTAGTGTTGCAGACAGTGTAACTGTTGGGCCTTATGCCCACATTCGTCCAGGTTCAAGTCTGGGTGCCCAAGTCCATATTGGAAACTTTGTTGAGGTTAAAGGTTCTTCTATCGGCGAGAATACTAAGGCTGGTCATTTGACTTATATCGGAAACTGTGAAGTGGGAAGCAACGTTAATTTTGGTGCAGGAACCATTACAGTCAACTATGACGGCAAAAACAAACACAAGACAGTCATCGGTAACAATGTCTTTGTTGGTTCAAATTCAACCATTATTGCGCCAGTTGAGTTAGGTGACAATTCTCTTGTTGGTGCTGGTTCAACTATTACCAAAGATGTGCCAGCGGATGCCATTGCTATTGGTCGCGGTCGTCAGGTCAACAAAGACGAATATGCAACTCGCCTTCCTCATCATCCTAAGAATCAGTAGGAGTCTGTCATGGAATTTGAAGAAAAAACGCTTAGCCGAAAAGAAATCTATCAAGGACCAATATTTAAACTGGTCCAAGATCAGGTTGAATTACCAGAAGGCAAGGGAACTGCCCAACGAGATTTGATTTTCCACAATGGAGCTGTCTGTGTTTTAGCAGTAACGGATGAGCAAAAACTCATCTTGGTCAAGCAGTACCGCAAAGCTATCGAGGCTGTCTCTTACGAAATTCCAGCCGGAAAGTTGGAAGTAGGAGAAAACACAGACCCTATAGCAGCAGCTCTGCGTGAATTAGAGGAAGAAACAGCCTATACAGGGAAATTAGAACTCTTGTACGATTTTTACTCAGCCATTGGCTTTTGTAATGAAAAGTTAAAACTATACCTAGCCAGCGATTTGACAAAGGTGAAAAATCCGCGTCCGCAGGATGAAGACGAAACATTGGAAGTTCTTGAAGTGAGCTTAGAGGAAGCTAAGGAATTGATCCAATCAGGTCATATTTGTGATGCCAAGACAATTATGGCTGTTCAGTATTGGGAATTGCACAAAAAATAGAGGAGGTCAGTATGGGTAAACCTTTATTAACGGATGAAATGATTGAAAGAGCTAATAGAGGCGAAAAAATTTCAGGTCCTCCTTTGCTAGATGATAATGAGGAGACTAAGATTTTACCAACCTCTTCTTCCCGTTTTGGTTATGCCAATCCTAAGGATCATGGTTTTAGCCAGGAAACCTTGAAGATTCAGGTCGAACCGTCTATTCATAAAAGCCGTCGCATTGAAAATACCAAGAGAAATGTCTTCAATTCTAAGTTAAATAAAATCTTATTTGCCGTCATCTTTCTCTTGATTTTGCTTGTCTTAGCAATGAAACTTTTGTAATCGAAAAGGAAGTGAAATGAAAATAGGAATTATTGCGGCTATGCCAGAAGAACTGGCTTATCTGGTTCAGCATTTAGACAATGCCCAAGAGCAAGTTGTTTTGGGGAATACTTATCATACAGGAACCATTGCCTCGCATGAAGTCGTTCTTGTAGAAAGTGGAATTGGTAAGGTCATGTCTGCTATGAGTGTGGCGATTTTGGCTGATCATTTCCAAGTGGATGCTTTGATTAACACGGGATCTGCTGGGGCAGTAGCAGAAGGTATTGCTGTTGGAGATGTCGTGATTGCTGACAAATTAGCCTATCATGATGTGGATGTCACAGCATTTGGCTATGCTTATGGACAAATGGCGCAACAACCGCTTTATTTTGAATCAGACAAAACCTTTGTTGCCAAAATCCAAGAGAGTTTATCTCAATTGGATCAAAACTGGCATCTTGGTTTGATTGCTACAGGAGATAGTTTTGTTGCAGGAAATGATAAGATAGAAGCGATTAAGTCCCATTTCCCAGATGTTTTAGCTGTTGAGATGGAGGGGGCAGCGATTGCTCAGGCAGCGCATGCTCTTAATCTTCCAGTCTTAGTCATCCGAGCTATGAGTGACAATGCCAACCATGAAGCAAACATCTCTTTTGATGAGTTTATTATCGAAGCTGGACGTCGCTCTGCTCAAGTCTTATTAGCCTTTTTGAAGGCCTTAAATTAAGCGGAAATTTGACAGTTTATCTAGCTTATGATAAGATTTAAGTAAAGAAAAGCTAGAAAACGTTTCAGAGGATATTATGAGTATTGAAATGACCGTCAGTGAGATTGCAGAGGTCTTAGGATTATCTCGCCAAGCAATCAATAACCGTGTCAAAGAATTACCAGAAGAAGACACAGATAAAAATGACAAAGGGGTAACAGTCGTTACCAGAAGTGGCTTGATTAAGCTAGAAGAAATCTATAAAAAAACGATTTTTGAAGATGAGCCTGTCAGTGAAGATGTCAAGCAACGTGAACTGATGGAGATTCTGGTTGATGAGAAGAATGCAGAAATTCTTCGTCTCTATGAACAATTAAAAGCCAAGGATCGTCAGTTATCAGAAAAAGACGAGCAGATGCGTATCAAAGACCGTCAGATTGCTGAGAAAGACAAACAACTCGATCAGCAGCAACAATTGACCCTTCAAGCCATGAAGGATCAAGAAAATCTTAAGCTAGAGCTGGACCAAGCAAAAGAAGAAGTCCAATCAACTAAGAAAGGCTTTTTTGCTCGTTTATTTGGAGGATAATCAAGGAGCTGTTTAGGTTAAATGCTAACCTGATGGCTTCTTTTGTTTCTAAATAGTATAGTTGCTCAATTAATACTCAATGAAAATCAAAGAGCAAACTAGGAAGCTAGCCGCAGGCTGCTCAAAGCACTGCTTTGAGGTTGTAGATAAGACTGACGAAGTCAGTTACATATATCTACGGCAAGGCGAAGCTGACGCGGTTTGAAGAGATTTTCGAAGAGTATAAAATAACAGTATAGGAGAGGTAGAAAATGGAACGATTAGAAGATTACATTGCTTTTGACTTAGAATTTAATCAGCATGAAGGGCAAACACACTTGATTCAAGTATCGGCAGTGCGTTTTAGAGATGGTCAGGAAATCGATGCCTATGATTCCTATGTCCATACTAGTGTGCCTCTAAAGAGTTTTATCAATGGTTTGACAGGGATTACAGCTGAGACCTTAAAAGATGCTCCACCAGTGGAAAAAGTTATAAAGGATTTCCAAGAGTTTGTGGGTTCTTTACCCATGGTAGGCTACAATGCTGCTAAAAGTGATTTGCCTATTCTAGCAGAGCATGGTTTAGACTATAGCCAGCAGTACAAAGTGGATCTGTATGATGAAGCTTTTGAACGTCGCAGTTCGGATTTACATGGTATTGCCAATCTCAAATTGCAGACCGTTGCCTCCTTTCTTGGATTTCAAGGTCAGCCCCATAATAGCTTGGAAGATGCTCGGATGACGGCGCGTGTTTACGAGTCCTTTCTAGATTCAGATCAAGCTAGAGAATTGTTAGAGACAGAAAGTAGCCTATCAAACAATCCTTTTGGCGGCTTGGACTTGTCTCAATTATTTGACTAGGAGTGCCTATGAAACCTGAAAAACCTAAAAATCTAGGTTTTAGGAAAATCTACTTTAATCTAGATAAAATTCTCTTTCTCTTTTTCTTGATATTTATGATGATTGAGTTTGTCTGGTTGCCACTTAATTCTTGGATTGCTGGACTGTTACTCCGTCAGACAGGTTATCTCTTTCTTTCCTACAACAATATTTTTGCCATTATAAAGGGTTCTCCCTTTGTTAGTCTTGCTTTATTTGTTCTGGTAATTGTTAATTTACTGGTCGCCTATTACCAGATAGGGCTTCTCTTTATCGGAGCTCGACACCTCCTCTATCATGAAAGGAGGACCTTGCTGGAGTACAGTCGTAAGGTCTTTCGCCAAAGTTTCTTGTTTATGAAGCAAGTGACGATTTCAAAAATGGCCTTTATTTTCTTTTATGTCATGATGCTCTTTCCATTGATTCGAAAGATTTTAAAAATTTATTACCTTAATAAAATCGTCATTCCGGAATTTATCGTTGACTATGTGGAAGATAAGTACTGGTTGGTCGGTTTGGTAATCACTGTTCTAGCCTTGTTGCTGTTTTACATTTCAATACGTTTGATGTTTGCCCTACCCCAGCTTTTATTTGAGAAGAAAACAGTCAAAGAAGCAGTCAGATACAGTCTAGAGAAGACAAGAAAGCACTCATGGTTTTATATCTGGAACTTGCTTTGGATTATCGTCAAAACGTATCTATTTTTCATTCTTCTCTTGATCCCAATCTTAGCAAGTCAGGTACTGATGGATGGTCTGACCCATAAGGAATCTCTTGTGCTGGGAATTATCAACTTTGTCTTGATTAAGAATTTCCACTATATGGCCTTGACTTACTTTCTCATTAAGTTTGTTTCCTTTTTGACAGGGGAGGAACTAGAAATCACACCAAGGAGAAAGAAAGACCACTGGATGAGAGGGGGAGTGATGGGCTGTGCTTGTATCTTTTTCGCTCTTGAGGGTTATGTTTATTTAGAAGCTCCAGTTTCACATAAACCTTTAATTATCTCTCATCGCGGTGTTTCAGATAAAAATGGTGTTCAAAATACCGTCCAATCACTAGAAAAAACCGCTCAGTTATCTCCAGATTTCGTTGAGACAGATGTTCAGGAAACAAAAGATGGCCAGTTTGTCATGATGCATGATGCCAATATCAAGAATCTGACAGGAGTTAATGCCAATCCTCAGGATCTAACTTTGGATGAATTAACCAAACTTGATATTTCTGAAAATGGCTATCATAGCAAGGTGTCTAGTTTTGATGACTATCTCAATAAAGCCAATGAATTGCATCAGAAACTTCTTATTGAGATTAAAACCAGTCGAAAAGATAGCCCAGATATGATGAAACGCTTTATGGAAAAATATGGAACAGTTCTTAAGCAGAATGGTCACCAAATGCAGTCCTTGGACTACCATGTGATTGACCAAGTGTTGGCCTATGACTCTCAAATTCCAGTCTATTTCATCCTACCTTATAATAGTATTTTTCCAAGAACCAAGGCTACAGGTTATACCATGGAGTATTCAACTTTAGATGAAAATTTTGTTAATAAGCTTTGGAATACCGATCAGAAATTGTACGTTTGGACCATCAATAGTTCAGAGTCTTTTGATAAATCTGTTCAGCTAGGAGCTGATGGCATGATAACAGATGACTTGGAAATGATTCAAGAGCAAGTTACCATTGCCCAAGAAGACCCAGAGTATACTGAATTGCTTTTCAAACAGGCCATGGAATTCTTTAATTTTTAGTAAGCAAAAAGAGGAACAGTTGTTCCTCCCACGATAGGCAAGTATTCTCTTGAATGCTTGTTTTTTAATGCTTAGAATGGCAATTTCCCAGCGAAAGCCCCAAGTTTTTTCTTGGTAGTCTCATCGATTTGTTCAAGAGCTGAGTTGATGGCTTGAACGGTCATATCAGAAAGAGTTTCAAGGTCCTCTGGGTCAACGACAGCTGGATTGAAGTCAATGCTGACAACTTTCTTATCTCCAGTTAAGGTCGCTTGAACAAGGTCTTGAGCAGATTTGCCAACAAATTGCATAGCAGCAAGTTCAGCTTGACTTTGTTCCATTTGTTTTTGAAGTTTTTGTGCTTGGCGCATCATGTTTTGCATATTCATCATAAGATTTCTAAAATTCCTTTCGTATCAAGGGTTAATTCCCTTATATTTTTTAAATAGTGAGTAGATTGTGTCTTGCAACTACTTTACTGTGTAGTTTAATAGTTCCAAGTACATACTACATTGTACCATTTTTTTGCACTATAGTCTTTCATTTATCTCATATATGAAAGTCAGATAAAGTTTATCACTAAGAAAAGATAGAGAATAGGTTTAAGCGAGATTGCTTAAATGGAGCATCTACCAATTGTCATCAAAATGTAAAAATTCTAAAAAATATCCAAAAATATGTTAAATTTTCAAAAAAGAGCTATAAACCTTATATTATAAGGTTTGTGCATATATATATATATATAATTCGTTTATTTGTAGGAGGAAAGAAGTTTGCAAAGAATATAGAAAATTTGATATAATAGACCGAAAAACTATAAAAATATGAGACTTCTTATTCCTAGAAAGATAATAGGATGTCCATTATCCTGTTTTTTTAAAGAAGTAAATAAGTGTAGATTCACTATATGGTTTTGAGCTATTTAGAACAGGATAGAAAGAAAGGTAACAAATGAAACAATTTAAATTTAATGAGCGCCAGCGTTTCTCTATTCGCAAATTTTCAATTGGTGCTGCATCTGTCTTATTAGGGTCAGTCTTTTTTGCAGTTAGTTCAGTTGAAGATGTACAAGCAGCTGAACAAAGTCAAAATGTAGTGAGTGCGAATGAGAATAAACAAACTCCTGATCCTCTTATACAGAGCAACTCATCTACTACAGGTGTGTCTACTAAAGAAGCTAATACTTTAGTTTCTGATGCAAATGTTGAGAATAAACCAGAAGGAGATGTGGTAGGAAGCTCAAAAGAGACTCAAAAGTCAGTGCCGGTTGTTTCAACTATTTCAGATTCAAATGAGAGAAAGTTAGCTTTATCAAAACTAATAGAAGAAATTGATGGGAAATTTACTAACGGGAAATATGCTTCTAAAACAGAAGAAAGTGTAAACCAATTAAAGGCAACTTTAGAAGAAGCAAGATCAGTTTTAAGTAATGCGACAACAGAAAGTGAATTAACACAAGCGCATAGTAAACTAGTTACAGCAACAACGCAACTGAAAACAAAACCGACAGAGAAAAAAGAAGCACCAGCAGTAGATACGACAAATGGAAAAGCTACTGTAGGTAAAAAAGCAACAAATACTGAGAAAGCATCAGACTCTAACTCTATCGCAAACTCAGGTTCTAGAGATGAACGTCATGGAAAAGCATTGAATAGAAGTAATCCATTCCGTACGGATGCGGATACAGATCCAGCCGCAAATCAAACGTATACATTGCCAGGAGATAGTGCTAATCTTAAAGAAGTTGCGGACAGTTTAATAAATTTACCAACAAAAATAACTAATGAAACGAAAATAGCTTCTATTAATGAAGTTGGAGCCCTTCAAAATATGGCTCCTGGAGAACTTAAAGATATTAATGAGTTTGGTGGTTGGAAAGCTTCTAATGGAGGAGTCTTTGCTATTGCAAGAAGAACAGACAAAGGAGTATTTCCTATTGAAACTGTAAACACAGTATTAGTTCAGAATGGACCGTATCAGACATGGTTAAACGAGAGTACTTTTGATCGTTCTCAAGACTATGCTTTATTTTTAGCTGAAGTTAGAACAAAAGCTACTAAAGATGAAGCTGTAGATGATGGTAGTGTATATAGAGCTGAAAACCACTACGCTAATAAAGGGATAGGACTTGCTAAGTTTAAAGGAATTGAAAAGACGTTTAAAGCTTATTCTAAGTCTACCGGATCTGATGTTATTGTTTCTTTTAAAACAGGATTTACAGGAGATATTGATGGTCGTAAGGCGAAATATAGAGTAGAAGTATTCGCAAAAGATGAGTCAGGTACAACTAGTAAAATATACGATCAAACATTTAAGTCTGATGAGAATAAAGAAGATGCAACAAAAAAAGTAGTTGCACCTAGAATTGGAGGGAATCAATATTTCAATACGAATAGGGATCCACTACCTACTAGAGAAGCATTAAATGAAAAATTAGAACAAGATTCTAATAAAAGAAGATTAAGTACTAGTACGGGAACATTTACAAGTAAAGGAATAGTCTTGCCACCTAATGTTACGGAGTATACAGTCCGTATAAGCCCGGGGGATAACGCAAACCTAGGAATGGGATATCAAGTTCCATGGAAGCAATATGCTTTACCTATTTCAGGATTAGGGTTTACTATTGATCAAGATACAAGTAGGGTTGCTAAAACACTCTTACAAAGAGTTTACGATAAGTTAAAAGAAACAGAAGAAAGAGATACTAAAGGAAAAACTGAAGCAACTATCAATGCCTATAAAGCACAATTAGAAAATGTTAAGAATTTATTGGCTGGAGATTTAAAGAAAACTCAAGATTATAAAGATATCGTAACAGCTGTGTTGGCGGATCAACAAGCGTTACGAACTGATAAGTCAAAATTAGTTACTTCAAATAATAAGTTATTAAACTTAATAAATGAAACTCCAGATCCAAGAATCGGTAAGACACCAAACTCTATAACGCCTTATGATTCTGCAAAAGAAGAAGCAATAAGAGCCCAAGAAGCGGCGCAAACTATATTGAATCAAGAAAATCCAGATCCAGATTTAGTAGCTTCTGCTGCAAGTAAATTAAATGAAAAATTAGCAGAGTTGAAAGCAGCAAGAGCTGAATTAGTAGTTGCGGCGACAGACGCTCAAAAAACAAAGCTACAAAATGATTCAGATGCGCTAAAAGAGGCAGATAAGACAGGTAAGACGCCGAAGAGTATTGCAGAATATGAGAAAAAATATGAAACATTAAAAGATGCGTTAACAGCAGCAAAAGCTCAGGCTAAAGAAGTATTAGATAAAACAGAAAATGCTGGAAAAGTAGAAGCTACTGATGCTCAAATTGAAGTTGATAAAATCAAAGCTGAATTAGATAAAGCAGCTGCCTTGTTGAAAGAAAAAGGAAATACAACTGAATTAGAAAAAGCTAAAAATGATTTAAAAACATTAACTCAAGAAACAAATGTTACTGCAGGGAAAACACAAGCAACAGCAGATAAGTATAATGCAGCTAAAACAGCAGCAGAAGCAGCAGTAACAGCAGCAGAAGGAGTGATTAGTGATATAAATTCAACAACTGAAGACGTAGCAAATGCTTTATCAACAGTTAATACTAAGAAAGCAGAACTTGAAAAAGCAAAAGCAGC
>CAUPXP010000018.1:0-28138 GCA_963515455.1 Streptococcus mitis
CTTTGGGCATTTTTATGCTAAAATAGTAGCTATGGATAAAATTATTAAAACTATATCAGAAAGCGGAGCCTTTCGCGCTTTTGTCCTTGATAGCACAGAAACCGTCCGCACTGCTCAAGAAAAACACCAAACCCAAGCTAGCTCAACTGTAGCGCTTGGTCGAACTCTTATCGCTAGCCAGATTCTCGCAGCCAATGAAAAAGGAAATACCAAACTAACAGTTAAGGTGCTGGGATCTAGCTCTCTAGGTGCTATCATCACCGTCGCTGATACCAAGGGGAACGTCAAAGGCTATGTTCAAAATCCTGGTGTTGACATCAAAAAGACTGCAACTGGTGAAGTCCTAGTCGGACCTTTTGTCGGCAATGGCCAATTCCTCGTTATCACAGACTACGGTACTGGAAATCCTTACAACTCTATGACTCCCCTTATCTCTGGGGAAATTGGTGAAGACCTTGCCTTTTACCTGACTGAAAGCCAACAAACGCCTTCAGCAGTCGGTCTCAATGTCCTTTTGGACGAAGAAGACAAGGTTAAGGTTGCAGGTGGTTTCCTAGTTCAAGTCTTGCCGGGAGCCAAGGAAGAAGAGATTGCTCGCTTTGAAAAACGCATCCAAGCAATGCCAGCTATCTCAACGCTTCTCGAAAGTAAAGACCATATCGAAGCCCTTCTCAAGGCTATCTACGGGGACGAGGCCTACAAGCGTCTTTCTGAAGAAGAAATCCGTTTCCAATGTGACTGTAGTCATGAACGCTTTATGAACGCTCTTGCCAGCCTTCCAAGCTCAGACTTACAGGAAATGAAAGAGGAAGACCATGGGGCAGAAATCACTTGTCAATTCTGCCAAACAACTTACAACTTTGATGAACATGACCTGGAGGAACTCATTCGTGACAAATCTTAATACACCCTTTATGATTGGCAATGTTGAGATTCCCAATCGTACCGTTTTAGCACCCATGGCTGGCGTGACCAACTCAGCCTTTCGTACTATCGCAAAAGAGCTCGGAGCTGGACTCGTTGTCATGGAAATGGTCTCTGACAAGGGAATCCAATACAACAACGAAAAAACCCTGCACATGCTTCATATCGATGAAGGCGAAAACCCTGTCTCTATCCAACTATTTGGTAGTGATGAAGACAGCCTAGCACGCGCAGCAGAATTCATCCAAGAAAACACCAAGACCGATATCGTCGATATCAACATGGGCTGTCCAGTTAACAAAATCGTGAAGAACGAAGCTGGCGCTATGTGGCTCAAGGACCCAGACAAGATCTACTCTATTATCAACAAGGTCCAATCTGTCCTTGATATTCCACTTACTGTCAAAATGCGTACCGGCTGGGCCGACCCATCTCTTGCAGTAGAAAATGCCCTCGCTGCTGAAGCTGCAGGTGTTTCTGCTCTTGCTATGCATGGCCGTACCCGCGAACAAATGTATACAGGTCATGCAGACCTTGAGACCCTTCACAAGGTCGCTCAAGCTTTGACCAAGATTCCATTTATCGCCAACGGTGACATCCGTACAGTTCAAGAAGCCAAGCAACGCATCGAAGAAGTCGGTGCTGACGCAGTCATGATTGGCCGCGCAGCCATGGGAAATCCTTACCTCTTTAACCAAATCAACCATTACTTTGAAACAGGAGAAATCCTCCCTGATTTGACCTTTGAAGACAAGATGAAAATCGCCTACGAACATTTGAAACGCTTGATTAACCTCAAAGGAGAAAACGTGGCAGTTCGTGAATTCCGTGGCCTCGCTCCTCACTACCTCCGTGGAACATCTGGCGCAGCCAAACTCCGTGGAGCCATTTCACAAGCTAGCACCCTAGCAGAGATTGAAGCCCTCTTGCAATTGGATAAGGCTTAACATGGTTCATACTGCTCTACTGGTTATCGATATGCAAAAAGCATTTGATAGACCTATTTGGGGAGAACGAAATAACCCTCAAGCTGAACACCAAGCATTGAGGGTACTGGCATACTTTCGTAAACACACTCTTCCAGTCTTACATGTTCAACACATATCTGACAATCCCCAGTCGCAATTTCATAACAAACAAAATCAGGAGTTTAAAAGTGGATTTGAACCAGTTGCTTCAGAACCTGTCTTTCAAAAAACGGTTAATAGCGCCTTTATTGGAACAAATCTTAAAACATATTTACGAAAAAATCAGATTTGTCATTTAGTCGTTGTTGGTTTGACCCTACCTCATTGTGTATCTACTACGACACGAATGGCAGCAAATCTTGGTTTTGAAGTCACTTTACTAGCAGATGCTACTGCCAGTTTTACCCTATCTAACAAAAACGGTCAGGCCATCTCTCCTGAGACTATCCATGAGATTAATCTCCTTTCTCTACAAGATGAGTTTGCTCAAATTCTTACTACAGAAGAATTTTTAACCCAAGTATAAGTATAAAATAATCCGTCAACTCTTATTGAGCTGACGGATTTTGAATGCAGTAATGTAGTGAACCCAGACACAAATAGGTAAATTTGGACCTTATACTCTTCGAAAATCTCTTCAAACCACGTCAGCGTTGCCTTACCGTATATAGGTTACTGACTTCGTCAGTTCTATCTACAACCTCTAAGCAGTGCTTTGAGCAGCCCACGGCTAGCTTCCTAGTTTGCTCTTTGATTTTCATTGAGTATTAGAACCGATGATTAACAATTATTCATAAATGTCTATAGATTCACTCAGAACTGACCATACTAGTCTACCCCCTTTAGAGCGCTAATCATGTCAATCTTTCTCATACGAAGACTAATAAAATAAGCAGTACCTAAAGATGTAAACCAAACCAATAACGTAGCAAAAGCAAGAACATACATACTGACATAAGCGGTATACTCAATTCGAATCGTCGAAAATGTTGCTACATATTCCTTCAAAAACCATATGCCTAAAGGAATTCCTACTAGCCACCCAATAAAGGTAGTTAGTATAGCCTCAAAAAGAGTTAGTTTCTGTAGATATTGATTAGAAAATCCTAATACTTGCAATGTAGCATAGTCTCTCATTCTCTCTACAAAGTTTAAAGAACCTAGATTATAGAGAACAATAATAACAAGTAATAAAGCAAAGCCAATAATCATTAGAAATACACTCATTAAACTAGCTACAAAATCATAGGCATTTTTTTCTTGGCTCCCTTTTTCAATGACAGATAGAACACCTTTGTCTTGCTTAATAGTATCTTCGTCCACCTCCGATCCAACTAATAAAGTATGTGGAGTAAAATCTCCCCCTGCTTTTTCAAAGACTCTAGCATGAAGATAAGCCCCTTGATTGGTTTCACTTGTGACAATCCCTTTTACTTCAAACTTGTAAGTATGACCATCTTGATAAGGAGTTACAGTTAAAAAATCTCCGACTTTAATACCTGCCAAACGGGCAAATGATCTAGTTACATACAAACCATCATCTTTCAAAGATTCAGCACTCTCTGTTTTTGCTTGTATCATATCTCCATCATCAAATATAATCAATAAACGGTTGTATCCATCATCTGGACTAAAATGTGCTTGTGAAATTTGTACACCTTGCCCACCATATTTAGACTTAGAAGTAGGATAATCCGCTACGGTCAGTCGTTTTGAATAAGAAAAATCTTCATTATATGCCTTATCAACAAGATGATTCATGGACACAGGCATACCAATTCCAGCAATCAGTAACATCATACTTCCTGCAACTCCCACGATTCCCATCAAAACTCGAATACGATTAAACGAGGCATCCCGAATTGCCCATCTTGAAGGATAAGAAATTCGTTGCCAGATAGAGGAAAATCTTTCCACAAAGACAGATTTAGCAACTTTTTCTTTACCTCTTAAAAATATTGCTGGTAAACCTCTAGCTGACTCTCTAGAAGCTAAATAGGCAGCTAAAACACAAATAATAATGACCACAATACCAACGACTATTGATGAAGATGAATAAGAGATTTGCCAATTTGGAAGTGTAAACATTGACTTTTGAGTTTCTAGTACAAACCATGACATCAAGGGAGAAATAGCAAAGCCTGCGAAACTTCCTAATAAACTTACTACTAAGCCAAATAAAATATAATGTAAACTGATAGCCTGATTTGAAAAGCCTAAAGCTTTTAATACAGCAATCTCTTTTGTTTGACCATCAATCAAACGCTGAATGGTTGTAAACATAGCCAAAATAGCTAACAAAATAAAGATAAAAGAAAATAGGTAAGATAAGTTTCTAATTTGCCCCACTCGATCAGTAGCTTCTGATATTTCAGTTAAACTTTTTTGATCTTGATAAGAAACTAAATCGCTCCCTAAAATAGACTCTAAATCTCCTCGCAAATCTACCTTAGAACCATAAATTTCTAAGGCATTATCTGACGATAAACCCAGAATTCCTTTTGCAATTTCATTATCGGCAATATAACCGTAGGCATCATTGTCAGGATTTGGAGCGATATATTCCATGCTACCTGTAAAATAAATCTTATCTGTCGCCTGAACAAATCCTACAATTTCTAAATCTATCTGTTTCCCCCTTGATGAAATAGAAATTGAATCTCCAATCTGTAAATGATTCTTCTTCGCATAATTCCCATCAACCCAAATCGAATTTTGTTTTCCCTCAGAAAAAGGACTTCCTTCTGTTACTGTAACCAGTTGATTATCTGTAATCGTTTCAAGATTGATTCGTCCGTCAGTCTTGTCTAAACGAACAATATTAGCAAAGCCTTTCTTTTTACTGACAACTTTTTCAACAGAAGATAAGAGTTCAACCTGCTTAATTTTTGATTCATCAATTTGTCTCGCTTGAACCCAAACAACAGGAAGTTCAGATTGTTTCAAATAACTCTCTAGACTCTTTTCAAGTCCATGCCAAGCTCCTTGTAGCCCTACAAAGATTAATACACTTAATAGAGACATCAGAAAAACAGAGAAAAATTGTTGCCAATTTTGCCGAAGATCTCTTAATAATTTTATATGAAGATACCTCATCCCAGCACCTCTTCATTATTCTCTATTTTTTCAATACTTCCATCTTTCAAATATATAACTCGATCTGCAAATTTAGCAAACTCTCTATTATGTGTAACCATTACAACTGCAGCATTCCCATTTCTAGAAACTTCCTTCAATAAAGTTAAAATACTATCACCTGTCTTTGAATCTAACGCTCCTGTAGGTTCATCACACAATAATAGACTAGGCTCTTTAGCCAATGCCCGTGCAATTGATACACGTTGCATTTCACCTCCAGAAAGTTGATTAGGAAAATTATTTTTTCTATGAAGTAAACCAACTTGATCTAAATACATATCAATTTCTTTATTGTTTTTCACTAAATTGGCTGCAATACCTATATTCTCCTTGGCCGTTAAACTTGGAACTAAGTTATAAAATTGAAAAACAAAACCAATCTTATCTTTTCGATAAGCAGATAATTCCTTATCCGTAAACTTTGTTACTAGTTCCTCATCAAATATAAAGGTTCCTGATGTCGCACGATCCATCCCACCAAGTAAATTTAGTAACGTACTTTTCCCTGAACCTGATGGACCTAAAATAACTGTAAATTTCCCTTTCTCAATAGAAAAACTAACTTGATCTAAAGCACGAACTTCTTGCTCCCCCACCTTATAAATCTTACTAATATTTTGAAACTGAATCATACATACTCCTAATATCTTGTCATAAATTTTATTTTTTCCTTTAATGTAGGCTCTTCATACTGCTCTATAATACGTTTAGATACTGCTTCCCTGTTTTCTCGTATAACCTTTTCAGCTAAGGAAATAGCCTCATCTACTGGAACAACTATTGGCAACTCATAATGTTGAATGATCTGATTTAACCGTTCTTTCTGACTACCTTTGACACAATAAGGTGTCAGACCCAAATTCCTATAAGCTTCATATAATTCCTCATCTGATAAATTTCGATACTCCTCAGATACTGGTCTATGCCCATCTGGATCCATTGCAAACTCTACTGGTAAATGAACAACATCTGTATACCACAATTTCGCATGATTCTTAGAGACAACCCCATAGGCAGTCAAATATTTTTTGAAAAATGTTCGACCAGGAATACCTAAAATAGATTTCATCAATCGATGAATGAATGCTGATCCTGGGTTAATTCCTACCCTCATTCGAACAGTTCCGTAAATCCATTCATTCAATACTGACCCATCTGACAGAAAACTTCCATGTTCCTTGTATAAAATTCCTTCTGTACGAATTCTCTCCTCAAAACGCTTTAGCCCTAGTGCCATTAATTCAGTTGATGACATATCCTGAAATCTTCTGCCAGGATATAAATCTGTCAAAATTTCCCTCGCAGACAAAGCGTCGATTAGGGGAAGTCCTGTTGCAATCGAAAGAGCTGTAGCAGTTGTTGTCTTACCTGTAGAATAAGTTCCTGATATGACTAACCTTAATTCCCTATTTCCCATCACTGTCCCCCTCCATCAGGTAATTTTTGAGCTATTTTACTTTTAAAGACTACCTTATGGTCTACATCATACCCAGACATTTCGTAAATTTTCCAATGTTCTTCTCTAATTTTTAACAATCTATTTTTTGAAACACTACCACTAAGCTCTACTACTCCGTTCAAAATTGGTGAATTCAAGTCTGCACTCACTTGCTTCATCCACATGGTATTGCTCTCTTCTCGAGATATCTCTTCTATATGGTAGGCTAACATCTCTGCCATTTGAGAAAAAATAATCAGAAGCTATAACAAACTATAATAATTCTGTTCTAGACTACCTACACCACTATATTCAATATCTTTGATCAATACTTGCTCTGCTTTACAAGATATACTACTATCTGAAAACTCAACATCGTATATATCATGTTGTCTATCTCTTAAATGCGTTGATAAAAAATCTCTACCTTGTTCTCCTATAGCAACTACATTTTCCATACATTCTAATAATTGATAGCCTAAACAAACTTTCATATCCATTACCAAGCAATCAAATTCAATCACTTGGTTCGTCATTTTGAAATTTTGTAATTCTAATCTTAAATTTACCAATTCTTCTATAGCTTTTATCCCTGACTTTATCTCAAAATGGCTTAACCTATACTGATTTAAGTTCACTCCCATTCTTTTCAGTATTTCACTTCCAAATAAATGAGCTAATACTATTCCATCTAATGTACTCAGGTGCTACTGTACGATTTCAGATTGTTTACTAGACCATAAACCTTCCTGATGAAGAGAGCCAACCCCTTCTAAAATATTTTTCAACTTATACTCAATGAAAATCAAAGAGCAAACTAGGAAGCTAGCCGTGGGCTGCTCAAAGCACTGCTTTGAGGTTGTAGATAGAACTGACGAAGTCAGTAACCTATATACGGCAAGGCGACGCTGACGTAGTTTGAAGAGATTTTTGAAGAGTATTAACTTCATAAGTCGTCCTCTTATACCCTCTACCAAAATAACGATTTTTATTATCTCCAAGTAAATAATCTACTGTTAGCATATCCTTCTCCAATCTTTTAAACTGACTCTATCTTAAACAAAAAAAGACAAGAAAGAATCCGTAATTTACGAAAACCTTCTTGCCTTTTTAGGATAAAATTATAAAGACACTAGATTTAATCGAATAGCCTCACGTACAGCTCCAACTCTACTCGTCACTCCCAACTTTGAGCAAATATTTGAAACATGGGTATCCACTGTTCTCCTGCTGACAAATAAACTATTTGCTATCTTTTCATTAGAATATTCTTTTACAATAAGTTCCAATACACTTAACTCCGTATCTGTCAATAGATTATTTTCTTGCTTTTCTAATAAACCATCTGGGATAACGTGATTGCCCTTATAAACAGCATAAATTGCACTTTTAACATCCAAATAAGAACTTTCTTTGGGTAAAAAAGCTTGAATCCCAAAATCCATCGCTCTCTTATGTAACAAAGTGTCATAAAATCCTGATAAAAGAACTATCTTGGGAACTGTATTCAGAAATCTATTTATTTGACTAATAACATCAAATGCCGTTACTCCTTTCAGCATAAAATCCATAACTAGCACATCTACCTTTTCATGCTTGAGACAAAGAAGTAAATCTGCTACTTCTGTATAGGAACCAACAATTTTAAAATCATCTTCCTTTAAAAAATAGTTCTCCAATCCTTGTAATACTAAACTGTGATCATCAATCAAAACTAAACGAATCATTTTTCTTCCCTTCTATAGGTATTCGTATCTTCACACTTGTAGGTTCTATATTTATCTGAACAGTTCCCCCCAATAAATGAACCTTCTTTACAATTCTATTTAAACCAAAATGATGTTCATTAGACTGATAGTTTCCCTTAAAAATACCATCATCTATAACTTCAATTGATAAAATCTTTTCTTTTGTAGATAAATCTACAGTAATTTCTCTAGCATTCCCATGAAGAATACTATTATTTACTAGTTCTTTAACTGTCCTTAATACAAACGTGCCCACTTTATCATTAACTTTTTCTTCATCTATTGAAAAAGTTGTCATAATCGAAACAGTTTCCATCTTCATGAATTGGTTTAATATGCTAGTAATAGATTCTTTCAGCCCTAATTCATGCACCATTAAAGGATAGATATTGGAACATAAATCTCTTAATTCAAAGACAATATCATCCAACATCTCTAATAAAGCTACCCTATTAATTTGTTCACTAATTTCTAACTGCTTTTTATAATAAATAACCTTCTGAATTGTAGTATCATGTATAAACGTTGCAATTTCTTCCCTCTCCAATTCACTAGCTACAAAAGTATGAAAACTACTAAAGATTCCCTCCATTTTATGGCTAATCAACATCATTTTCCTTATTTCAGGTAACAAAGCTAGCGAAAAGAGAAAAGTGTAAAGAACGAAAAAAATTGGAGAAAATTCTCTTAATAACAGACTAAAAAGAATAATTATACTAGTGAAAAAAACGGCAAATATCAAGTTATATATGAATGGATTCCACTTCCAAGCAACATATATCAGTCGCTCTAGTATCAAGTTATTTACAATAGAGAACAAAATAAGCAACAATAAAGGAATACTATAAATAAACGAAACTTCCTTACCAATCGGAAAAATATATCCAAAAAATAAAGGAAATAAAGCCAGAACTGCTAAAAATAAGGTATGAATTGGCAACATTTCTCTTATCTGAGAGTAATTTATAAGCATCTTTAACAGTAGGATAACTAAAAAGAAAAATACTAAATAAAATACCCCCCTAGAAAAAAAGATGGTCAAAAAATCAATGGGCTGTATAAGATTATAAACAAACAAAAGTTGAGTGATGAGTGAATAGCCCAGTATAATACGAGAAAAGTTAGAAATTGTTGAACCTTTTATCTTTAAGACTAACACTCTAATGAAGATATCCATGAATAATGGAAATAAAGTCAAGTATGAAATTAATAGACTACGACCAAATACATCTCCTATACTTGATGGAATAATCGATAATAACATCAGACTAGTATAAATAATAAAATAAAAATATCGTTTCCCAGTTTTTCCCCTACTTCTGCCTTTTATGTATAAGCAAAATAACAGTAGAATCAGAAAAGCAATGATTGATAAAACAAGAAAGATAATTTGGCTTGTTCTTTCAGATTCTACTATTAAAATCTTTGAGATTCCTTGATTTAACACTGTCACAGAATGAAGAGGCTCAACAATTAAAAATCGTGATAACAAGAAATCACTATCTGGACTCTGACCGTCTATTTGTATAATTGATGACCCTATTATCTCTTGATGATTCGCAAAGCTTCCCAGATCATGGACTTGTCTAACTATCCACTCATTATCATGTTTATCTACGGTGATTCCACTGTACGTTCGGTTAAATATTGAAAACGAAAAATAAAAAAAGAAAATAAATAACAAAACAAAAGAAAATCGAAACATTTTTGACTTCATTATTTGTAACACTCCATATTTCACTTGATATTGATGTTTATTCTACCATTTTTTCATTCAATAAGATAGGTTTTATAGTTAAATTCATTCTTTTTTCTTTCGAGATATAACTAATACAATCTTCTGCCAGGAGAAATCCTACCTGATTTGACCTTTGAGGACAAGATGAAAATCGCCTACGAACACTTGAAACGCTTGATTAACCTCAAAGGGGAAAACGTCGCAGTTCGTGAATTCCGTGGCCTCGCTCCTCACTACCTCCGTGGAACATCTGGCGCAGCCAAACTCCGTGGAGCCATTTCACAAGCTAGCACCCTAGCAGAGATTGAAGCCCTCTTGCAATTGGAGAAAGCTTAATAGACAAAAACCCGTAACTATCTTAAAGGTTACGGGTTTTTGATTGTAAAAATTCAAATACTGAGAGCTATTATTGATTCAAAGCAACACTAGAAACCTTACCATCCGCTCCTGTTGTAATTTGGATGATTTTTCCTCCACCGATTTTGGCATTATACTTACCATCATCAAGAGTATAAGAATAGCCTTTGATAGAGTAATTTTCTTTCTTTCCATCAGCAGATTCTACTGTGAATTGGCCTCCTGATGAAACTGTGATGGTTTCGCCATTGGCTCCCTTCCAGTTGCCCGCTGCAGCTGAGAAGTCACCATCAACCATGGTTAAGACACCCTTATAGCGTTTATTTTGCTCTGCCTGTTTATCTTGAAGTTTGCGGTCAGTTGTAGGATCATAGCTTGATTGGTTAGACTGGGCTTGAGGAGCCTGTTGAGTTGAAGGAGTCTGAGCAGGAGTTTGTTGACTAGCCGCCTGTTGATTAGACACTTCTTGACCCTGTCTTTGCTCTGGTGCAGGTGCCACTTGTGATGGTGTTGCAGTTGCTGAAGACTGGTCGGTAGATGCCTTGGCCTTTTCAGATGAAGCTGAACTTGAGGACTTCTGAGTCTTGCTTTCTTTGCTAGCAGAAGCTGCTTTAGAGCTTGATGATTGGCTTGTCTTAGCAGAACTGCTTACTTGAGTTGTTTCCTTTTTATTTCCACAAGCTCCCAATAGCAAGGTAGAAGCCAATACAGTTGCTGCCATCAATTTGATATAGGTTTTCTTTTTCATTTCTCTACTCCTTTGTAATATTTTTGAAATATTAAGAAATCTTTTTGTAATATAATTGTAACATTGAGATTTGAATATGTCAACGATTTATTTAAACTATTTATTTAAACTATTTTAAAAATCTTAAATACTTTAGATACATTTACTCCTCCTACTCTTCTATTCGTAATAAAATAGAAAAACAGGAGATTTTTCTATTAAAAATTTGAATTTGTTTTATGTAATCGCTTAAAACTTTAAGTACAAAGGAATATAATAACATTGAAATAGAATATAGGAGGTGCACTCTTATGCTAAATAAGTATTACAAGTATCTTCCTTGGTTGATTTTAGGAGCTATTGGCTCCTATCAGTCAGCCACTCACTATGCGCGAACTGCATTTGATGTCTTCTATATGACTACAATCTTTTTGATTATCTATATCGCTTTGTTATTCCTACACGAAAAATATCTCAAGTATCGATACAAAGATTTTTTTACTCACATGTTGAGCAATTCTAAGAAAGATAGCCATCCCTAAAAACAGTCGCAACACAAAACCATCTCATGATGGTACATAAAGAGGTCGGGAACTTTGTCCCGACCTCGTTTTTATGCAATATCAAATTTTAACTGGCCTGCTTTAACACCAATCTTAAGTGTGCTGCCTGCCTCTAATTCTCCCTTGAGAAGAAGCTCTGCCAACTTGTCTTCCACTTCTGTTTGCAATGTTCTGCGAAGTGGACGAGCTCCCATCTCTGGGTCATATCCTTGATTTGCCAATAATTTCAGTGCGGAAGCTTGTAATTTCAAGTCAATACCTTTTTCAGCCAAACTTGCCACTAAAGGTTTAACCATAATCTTCACCACTTCCTGCATATGGTCGCTAGACAGGCTATGGAAGACCACCTTTTCATCAATACGGTTAATAAACTCAGGTCTATAAGCTTTTTTCAGCTCTTCAAACATGCGTTTTTCCATATTTTCTTGGTCAAAACGAATGTCCTTAGCCCCGAATCCGACAGTCTTGTCATCCCGAAGGGCTGTCGCACCAAGATTTGACGTCATGATGATGATGGTATTCGAAAAGTCAACCTTGCGCCCCTTGCTATCTGTCAAGACACCGTCATCCAATACCTGCAATAGAACATTAAAGATGTCTGGATGGGCCTTCTCTACCTCGTCAAATAGGAGAACGGAGTAGGGTTTGTTGCGAACCTTCTCGGTCAACTCCCCACCTTCTTCATAACCTACATAGCCCGGAGGAGCTCCGTTAAGACGACTGGCTGCGAATTTCTCCATATACTCACTCATATCAAAGCGGATAAGGGCTGATTCGTCATCAAAAAGAACTTCTGCTAGAGCCTTGGCCAATTCGGTCTTACCGACGCCTGTGGGTCCTAGGAACATAAAGGAACCAATCGGACGCTTATGACTGCGAATCCCTGACTGATTGCGGCGAATGGCACGGCTAATGCTTGAAACTGCTTGATCTTGACCGATGACACGTTTATGGAGTTCTGCTTCAAGATTTAGATACTTCTTAGCGTCCGTTTGGGTCAGTTTTTGAACTGGGATTCCTGACAAGCGACTCAAGGTGGTCAAAATATCAGCCTCTGTCACCAAGTCTTTATAGACAGGCACTTCCTCTTCTTTTGCGATTAGCTGAGCTGCCTGTTTCCACTTACCATCCATCAAGGCCTTGTCAGCTGGACTCAAACCTGAATCGTCTGCTTTTACATGCTTAGCCTTATTTTGCACTGTTGCTGCTGCTTCATCTAAGAGGTCGATAGCAGAGTCTGGCAAGTGACGGCTAGTCAAGTAACGATGAGCCATCTTGACAGCTGTTTCAACCGCTTCATCTGTGATTTGCACCCGGTGATGTTTCTCATAAGTCACCTTCAAACCTTGCAAAATGGCCATACTGTCGGCCACACTTGGCTCTTCAATCGTCACTTTGGCGAAACGACGAGAAAGGGCCGCGTCTTTTTCAATGTGTTTTTGGTACTCTTCCTGAGTGGTGGCACCAACCGTTCTCAAAGTTCCACGCGCCAAGGCTGGCTTCAAGATATTAGCCGCATCCAGGGTTGAATCAATCCCGCTCCCAGAACCCATGATGGTATGGAGTTCATCGATAAAGAGGATGACTTGGCCATCTTCTTCAATATCCTTGATGATATTGTTCATGCGTTCTTCAAAGTCACCACGGAAACGTGTACCTGCAACGACATTCATCAAATCCAGCTCCAACACGCGCATCTTAGCCATTTCCGCAGGTACATCACCACTAGCAATACGCTGGGCAAGACCAAGCGCCAGAGCAGTTTTCCCGACACCAGCGTCTCCAACCAAAACAGGATTATTCTTGGTTTTACGGCTCAAAATTTGAATCATACGCGAGATTTCCTTATCCCGACCGATGACTGGTTCTAACTTGCCAGAACGCGCTTGCTCTGTCAAATCATGCGTATAGTCCTCGAGACCACCACTCGGAGTCTGGGGCATGCCCATCATATTGGCCATAGAATTTTGCTTGTCAGCCACTGTACGATGACGTTGGCGTAGAGCCTTGAGGTCTTCACGAGTCCAGCCTGCACGTTCTTCTAGATTTCGACGTAGGGCAGCAATCTTGACCTGATCTTTCTTGTCTTCATAAGAAAAACCAGCCCTCTCCAAGATACGAGTCGCCAAGGCATTGCCATCATGCAAAATCGCATAGAGAACGTGCTCCGTCCCTAGCACCTTAGCATGGACCACTGACGCCACATATTCCGCTTCATCAAAAAGAACCTGCAAACGATGGGAGAACGGCAATTCCGTAAAGGTTTCATCCTGGCTATAGTCCGTTTCAGTCAGTTCCAAAGCCACCTCTTCTAAACGGTCCATCTCATATGGATAATCATTTAAAGTTGCCCCTGCCACACTATAACTGTGATTGGACATGGCAATCAACAAGTGCCAAGACTCTAGATAACGAGCTCCAAAATGGCCAGCAACCATGTAGGCACTTTCGATACATTCATTCAATGCTTTTGAATAGTTCATCTTACTTCCCTTTTCTATCTACCTCTTGTATGACCTGTCGTAGCATATTAGCACGAACAACTGGAGCTTCTTCTCCTAGAACGCGATCCAAAGCTACTGATACTAGCAAATTCATCTCCTGCTTGGTCATCAATTCCTGCTCAACCAAAAGCTGCAGAATATCTTCATAAATTTCTTGACTGACTCGCTCACCAATCGAGTAAAGCAGCTCCCTGAGCATTTCATGATGACTAGAAAACTCAATCCGTCCTATACGAATGTAGCCTCCGCCACCACGCTTACTTTCAACCAAGTAGCCCCTACTTTCCGTAAAGCGTGTCTTGATCACATAGTTAATCTGACTAGGGACAACCTGAAAGGTATCTGCCAACTGACTACGTTGCAACTCCACGATACCAGATTGATCTAAAATCGCCTTGATGTAGGCCTCAATATGATCCGATGTATTTTTAAATCTCATTACAAACCCACCTCTCTCTTTAAACCTTGACTATCTTTGACTATACTATCATTTAACACTCTATAAGTCAAATTTTTAAGGCTCAACCATTGGAAATACTGACTTTTTTAAAAAACACTTTGGCATTAATTCGCCTTAGTTTTTCTTGAAAGTTCCTAAAAAAGTCCACAAAAAAGAGCCCTAAAAAGGGCGTAATATTGACGAGTTCAGCAGGCAAGAACTAGCACCTTTGAAGGTGCTTTTTTATTCATCTAATCAATTATCAATAATAATGTTACAATAACTATAATATAAACAATAACTTTCTGAAAGGATTAACATGGATAAGATAGAAATGATTTCTTTTTCAATCCTACTTGATGAAGTTGCTGAAGTAAGGCAACTGCTTGAAAATATTGTAAGTTTGGATAAGACAGTTTATCCAGAACTATCAATAGGTATCCTTCCTTTTGTATCATCTCTCTGTGATGGAATACTAAAGTTTTTACCCAGAGATGTTCATAGTGATTTTCCAAATATTGGAGAACAGGAATTTCAAAAAATAATATCTAGTGTCCGAGTGAGTTATAAGCAATACTCTGATAAAAAATTTAGCAAGGCTAACAAACTGATACTTGAAATAGAGAGACGCTTTTATTCACAAATGGTAGAAAATTACAATTTATTTCAAAAACTCGTAATCAATATTTTTGGACAACATGATTTAGGGGTATATTACTTCAACGAAATTCCATACGCTAACACTAATCAATATCATATTTACCTAGAAAGTATTTTATCGAAAACTGATAAAAAGGATATTTCCTATTTTGATAAAAGAGCTACTGATTTATTTTTTGAATTTAGCAAAGCTTTAGGAACTTTAATTAATTCAGTAAATCAAAAAACTATTAAGAAGCCTACAATCCAGGATATTAAAATTGAAAACTTTGAACAACGTGATTTTTTCTTATTTGAATCTAAAAGAAGGAATTTTTTAACAGGAGTTCTGCCTACGGGCACTCAGTTATTCTTATTTAACATATTATGCCAGAATAATTTTGTAGTACATATTATGCCAAGTGTCTTAAAATCAAAAAATTACTTTTTTACACGCTCGCTAAGCCAATGCTATTTAGTTAGTATTACAGCCTTACGCTTGATTCTCAATAAGGAAAGCTCTTTATTGCCTGATTTCCAACGGGAGGAAGTTGTTGATATCCTTGATCGCAAAGAAAAAATTTTTAACTTCCGACAAGATTTTAGAAATAATATATTTCATTATAAAATTTCAAATGTCCCATTACAAATATTTACCAATCCCCCGAAATTCTTTGAAGAACTGATTGAATTTCATTCCTCAAAAAATTTTAAAGAGTATCAAAAACTATTATTGGAAGAAATCTTAAAAATAAATGACATAATCAATTCATTTATCAATTGAAAATTAGGTCTTATTTCAGAAAAATAGTTTCATCTCAATTCTATTTTAGAAAAACTAATACTTTTTTCTAAAAACAATAAGTTTTTACCCCCTTTTTCTCTGAACATCTCCGACTTGGAAAAAGTTCCCTTCACCGGTACCCTACTGGCCAGAAAGATTTTTTAAAAGGTGGGGGGAGTCAATATCCTTTCAACTCAACAAATCTTTTAGCGATTACCTTTCTACGGCTATTTATATAACGAGTAGTTTTATTTAGTTTCTCTGCCACGTCTTCCCAAGTCGCACCAGCTTCTAAATATCTCATTTTAAAAATGACTAGATCACTTTCAATTAAGTTTTCCATCAAGGTATCTACAACTAGTTTAAAGCCTTCTAAATATCTTAGCGTTTGGTCTTCTTCAATTCTAATGATGGTTGCTTCAGTAGGACTATATACTGTCTTGCCTTTCCCACCAGTACAATCTTCAGCGCTATGTTTCTTATTATGTATTAGTTCCTGTCTTCTCAAATAAATTTTATTAGCAAGCGTTCTATATCGTCCTAACTCAATATCTATCCCGTCCAGGTCTCTGTTACTCAACTCGTACATAGGCAAGTACCTCCACTTAAATTTAAAAATTTTTTTATCTTTCAATTTGTCAAATTGTAAATTCTGTCAAACTGACAAAAAGCGCTAAAAGCCTTCCAACACTCCACTTACCAGGTATCATTGTTTTAAGTTTGACAACTCTTCAATATGACAAGTTCAAGGGAAATTTCTTTAATTTATCCCCTCAGTTTCTCATATCTTACATTCTGTGAAACTCACTCCATTCTATAAACCCCTGATATATCTTGCTTTCAAGCTATTACTTCTTTTCAGTTTATGCTTACTTTGTTATGTGAAACTTAGTAAAGCATAAAAGTAGGACTAGCGATATCTCTTCTGTTTCAGCCATATATCACTAGCCTTACTTAATTTGTTCCCTATTTTTCTAAATACACTTTGATATCCCGATATTCCTTAGAAAAATTCATCCATCCGCTAGAATCAGGGGTTAAGAATGGTAAGACAGTAAGCGGACTTACTTCTGTTCGATACGACGATAGAGAATGTCTCTGACTTATTTCTCTGACTACACCTGTATGAATTTCTTCTACATCCTTCTTCAGTTCTTGAATTTCATCATATGCGTCCAGAATTCGTCTAAGTTTCTCTCGGTATTGTTTATAGATCTTCTTAGTTTCCATCCGTTGCTTAGTTTCTTTAAAAATGTATTCAAAGATGACTACATTAGCTTCTGAAAAATCACTATCAAATTTTTCCTGAAGGCCATTAATAGCTTTTTCCATCTTTTCCAGCTGCTCTAAAGATTCTAAGTTATTTGACAAAAAAGAATCTATGTTCTCGAATGAAACTGCTTGATTGCCTAACAGGCTTTTCCTTTTTTCGCTTAACTGTTCTCGTGCTGAATTAATCTTACTTTTTTTATTATCTAAATCATCCAGTGTATCAAATACTTGATTAATATCCATTTCTTCCTCCTAGTTCCATTGAATAAAGTAACCACAATCTTCTTCAACTTTTTTTACATCAAATCGGGTATGTAAAATCAACCGTTTTCCAAAATAGTCATTCGCATTCACCCAACTAAGTGTATCTTTCTTGCGATCAAACAAAGTAACAAAGTTTTCTAAATCTCCGATAAAGCCTTTTTTGTCACCTTTATTCCCTAATGTTGTATCATCTACAATTAAAAAGTTATCTACAAAGAATGTTTCACTTGTCCCTGTCTCTTTATCAACTTTAAGAAGATAATTTCCTGAAGTGTCTTTCATTTTTTCTAAGACACTAAATAGTGATTGACTAACAACCATAGATACATTGCGTTCTGGATTGATTAAAGAAACAATAGATTTCAAGTCGTCCATACTTGTAGCAGTCTGCACTTTCGCAGTTTGGAGAATTTTCCCAATCTCTCTATTTCGTGTTCTACGTTTTAATTTAATAATCTTCTTACCAAGAAAATCCGTTAAATTATATTGGCCATCATCTAATTGTTCCTGTGAAAAATCAAGTTTTCCACTGAATAATTTAACTAAGTAATCAACGCTGATAGTTTTCTTTTTATCTGCTTCTTTTCTCTCAACCGAATTTTCGCTAACTTCTTGTAATGAATCAGATTCAAAGTCAGTTACTTCATACTTCCCACCACGGGTACGAGTCTCAATAACATTTACTAGATCAACCAGTTCTTTACGTTGATGTTCATCTTCATAACTATCAAGGATTGGTTTTTCAATGAGTACATGATTATTTTCTACGTTCATCCCTCTAGTGTTATAACCTGTACTTCGGATATAAGCTTCTAGATTTTCTTTTTGTTTAACTAAGTTAGTTGTCATTTTTTGCTCCTTCATCTTTTAATATCTGATTTTTGTTTATGATTTTTTCTAAAATTCTTTGCTCTTAGTTTTTCTTTTATGACTCTCCGAGCCTTTAGAATCATTTTTTCTAGATTTTGGTTTGTCTTGTTTGTTAGCATATTTCTCTAGTATTTCTTGTTTCCGTTGTTCTAAGTTATCATCTTCTTTTTTACACTGAGAAAAGATTTTCTTTCTTTTATCTGGATCCATAGAAAACTTATTGGCTACTACATACCCTAAAGAAGTATCTCCTGACATCTCCCTCACCCCCTTTCTATGCAAACAAAAAGGGACATACCACTAGCATTATATGCTTACGGTATGTCCCTGAGTTGTTCTCAATAGACTTATTTTTTAGTTTCTTTTTTGACTAGATGAGTAAATTTCCCATCTGAGTAGAATAAAGTAACTTCTCCAAACTTTGGAACTTTTTCTATCTCTATTATACCACATTTTTCGTAGACAACAAAGCCTTTCTCTGTTGCAAATCGCATTTTATCATCATTCATTGATATTCTCCCCTCACTGTGTTTATAGTGTATCTCTTGTCTTTGATCGTGAAAGCCTTGAAAGTGTTCCCTTCTAAACCTTTCAAAATTCTACTTGAATTTCTAGCATTGTATACCGTCCGCAGTTCGCTACTGTCTAAGTTTGTGTTGAAAATCGTAGTTTCTCGATTGTTGATAATATCAAACAAGAAATCCTGTTCCCAGTCACTCTTAGGTATTACCGTCCCATTTTTTGCCCCCAGGTCATCAATGATTAGAAAATCAACATCAACAAGCTTTTTAACCGCCTCATACTCTGTTAAGTTTGCATTTCTTCCATAAGCCCAGCCTTCTTTTATCTGCTTGATAATCTCGGTTAAGCTGACAAACAAGACACTCTTAGGCTCGTGCTTCTCCCTAAAACTCTCATTGATTTCTTTAGCCAAGGCAAGAGATAAATGACTTTTTCCTATTCCTGTGCTACCACTGATTAAAGTATTTCCCGTCATACCTGCAAGGTACTTCTGGACTTGCCCCTTTACAAACTCTAACATCTGACGCTCTTCTGTCGTCTTAACAAAGAAATTATCAAACGTTGCTCCTTTCAACTCGTTAGGGATCGTACTATCACGCATTAAGACATCATAAGTTTTAAAGTAAGCCTGTCTGTCCTCGAACTGCTGTAATAGGTCTTGTTCTTTTTGTTTAATCTCTCCCTTTACACACTCCGGGCAAAATGCTTGTACTTTTCTTTCTGAACTCCCTAACACTGGTACAGAAATTTCCCAATAATTTACCTGGTGAATATAGCAAACTTTATCCGATATTTTTCTGTTATTAAATTCTTTAAATTGTTCCTTCATCTTTGCAACTCCTAAAATGGTAGATCTGGAAAGTTGTCTTCGGACTTCCCTTTTATGGTTTTAGGCTTTTGATTCAAATAACCGTCAAACTTAGTTCCGAAAAGTGTTTCTGGTCTCAGATATTTAGAAAATTCAGGACTATCCTTCCATTCTGCCGTTTTAATATCTATCACCTGTTTAAAATCTTCAAGTGTATAGCCTTCTTTGAATCGTGCCATTATCGGCTTCAAGTTTTTGTCCAAATATTTATAATTTTTCCCAACTGTATGATTCAGATAAGCTAGAGGGATTCTTATTAAATACTTCTCAGGATGTCCTTTAGTTATTTCCTCAATCATTCTCGGAGTTAACCAATTTGGGAAAGTAAAGTCAGGTTTACCTGACAATATATATTCTTTATATAACTCTTTATCTGACTCTTTATCTATCTCTATATCTGTTGGACATGAGTTGGAAATAGTCTTTTTATTTTGGACATTCTCCAATTTTGGTATATCTTGACTATTTTTTCTTTGGTCTCGCTTATATTTCGCCCAGTTTGTTTCACTCTCAACCATGGCTTTTGCTTGCGATAATGTAGCATGGCCATCATCGTCTATCTGAATCAGTCCGCATTTTGTAAAATATGCAACTGTCATATTTATATCATCCTCGGACACATCCAATTTTAAGGCTAGCTCCTGTACCAAATTATCAAAATACCCCTCATAGTACAAAATACAATCATCTTCTAAACTTTCCAACATAAGACGGATATAAATCACTGTCATAGTGTAGCCACCAGGCATATTTTTAAGTCGTTTAATAAAAAGATTATCAAAAAACTTCTTATCAACTTTTAACCAAAAATATATTTTAGTCTTTGCCATCATCTACCCCCAAAAACTTTAAAACGTCTGAGATTTTATAATACGCTTTTCTAGTATCTTCAATAGGCGGTATATACTGCGGTAGTCCTGCACCTTCCCATTTTATCAAGGTTTTATCTCCTATGCCCAGTTCTTCCTTTAGTTCCACCTTACTGATCAAATCTAATCTTTTTTGAGGTACTTTCTCATGGCTTTTTAAATACCGTTCCACTGCTTCCAAAATCTTAGACTTTAAATCTTCAATCATTTTTTCAAACATATTAGTACCCCCATGGCTTAACCGCTGCAAGCTGAATATATCGCCCATAATCAGGGCTTAAATCCTCGCTAGTTGTTTCTATCGTCTGTGTACTTTCTCGCTCGATTTGGGCGCTTTTTTTGCGGTCTCGGCGGTTTAGATAGATTAGTAAACCAATAGCTACCACAATAAAGATAACCGCCTGTATGTTGGTTAAATCTAACTCATTCATGTTTTATCCCCTTTCTATAGTCATTAGCCTGTTGAGTATGTTCTGAAATGAGTTGGTTCATAGCTTGGATTACTGTATTTAGTAAAGCTGATGATTGTTTACTGTCTTCCATACTAGCCATTTCTAAGACTAGTAGAGTATCAGTTAACTGACAACAAAGCCCCTCATAGTCTACTAGAACATCATTTGTATTTACTGTCATATTATTTCCTTTTCTTTTGCCTTTTCTTATACAGGTTTCCACCCACTCCAAACGCTGGGCGATTGCCCCTAGTTGGCGAACGCTTGTAGTGGTGTTTCGTGAGTAATTACCCATCTTTCAGCTAAACAAAGTCTTAGAATCACCCTGTCAGCACTTGTTTTTCAAAACCTTTTCTAATTGCTTGCCTGCTATTAGTTATTGCTTCAGTAGCATTTTCATGCTATAATCAAGGTACGTTAAAAAACGTATACCTTTTATCCTGTCGCTTGCTCGTCTCGTCTAAAATTTGAGCAAGTGATTTTTTTTATTTTCTTTTTGCATGATTACTACCTGACTGTGGTTTATAAAGCAAGTCTTTACTTTCGATAAGATCCAGAATCCATCTAAATCCCTGCTCTAGTGTCTCAAGAAATGCGCCCATGTCTTCACTGTCCAAGTTCTCGTAGTTCATACAAAGATATTCGGCTAGTTGTCTGTCTTTCTCAACTAGCTTTTTAAAATCCTTGGGATACTTAGGAATTTCTAACCCTTTGGCATTCGTAACTGTCTTAAAATCATTTTCCATTTTCTATACTCCTATACTTTAAAAATTAGTTCTTTAATTTCTGAATACCCCCCTATTCAAGTTGATCATAGCTATTACCATATCTTCCAAGCGCTGATAGCTTGTCAGTTCTACACTTGTCAAGCCATCGATACCGTTCTTACTTTCTCGCTCCTTCATGAGTTGCGCTTTATTCTTCCCTGTCACTCCCTTTAGTAGTAAGTTTGTAAGAGTACTATAGGCATGCTTGGGGGCTTTCTCCCATGTTTGAATAGCTTCAGTTAAACTTTTACGCTTTGGCTTTTCCAGTTCTCTTTGAAGATAGCGTTTAGAAAGTTCATCACGCATTTCAAAGAATGCTTTGACTAGGTTCATTTTAAATTGCCGTACTGGTTCGGTATTCTTTAGATAAGTGATCAGCAAGGTTGCCTGTTGCTCATTCAGAAGATAGATTTTTTTCGGTTGACCTCTCTTATCTAATTTATGGATTTTAAATCCAAGTATTCCCAACGCTTCAAAATCAGCTTTATTGTCTCTGACTAAGCGTGTAATAGTATGGTGCTGTACTTCAGCACATTCGGCGATGATTTCGCTCGTAGTATACGGCTCTTTCTTGCCGTCCATATAAACCAATTCCATTGGTTCGCTCCTTTCTTCTTGTTGCTCGTGCTTGCCACCTAAAACAGTACCAAGGTAAGGCATTAAAGTAGGGTAAAATCGGAGAATATGAACCCCTACAAACCCTTGATACTGCTATAGGTAGCAAGCAAACCACTCTAGCAAATAGTTAGCTAGATCCGTTTATCAATTCCCCAGTGGTAAAACACCATATGAGAAATCTGTAAATGTAGAGTAGTATTGCGATTAGTTCGCTCCTTTCTAGTAATCTTCAGCAAGCCATTCACTAACTGATTGATAGATTCGTCTCGGGGCATCATAATCGCCCTGTTCCACTTGACGTAAGGTAGAGTATGTTGTACCTAGTTTTTGTGCTAGTTCCTTCATAGTAATACGATTAACTGCTCGCTTAACTCTTACCTGTTCTGCCATGCTCTCAGTTATAAGCATTTAAACACCTCCTTTTTTAAAATTTTCGAACCAGATGCGAAAAGTAGTTGGTAGATGAAGTTTATCTGGTTAAATCACAAGGTATAGTTTTCTATACTCTTTCTTGCTATGGTTACATTCTAGTATAACTTTCTTTACTTGTCAAGAGGAAAAATTAAATTAAATTATAATTTTTCTATACTTATCTTCAAAATAGTGGTAGAATAAAGAGGAAAGGTAGTGTAAAAATGAGTAGATTGAAAGAATTAAGGCAAGAGAAAAAACTGACACAACAGGAACTTGCTAAAGAAATTGGAGTATCTAAACTAACAATTTTAAACTGGGAAAAAGGCGAACACCAAATAAAATCAGAAAAAGCCCAGCAATTAGCAGATATTTTCGGGGTAAGTGTTGGGTATCTATTGGGATATGAAGATTATAAAACTATTCAAAATGATGCATTTGATAGCTATAGAAATATGGCAAAATTATTACTCACCAACCCAGATTTTAAAAATATAATTTCAGAATATGATGAAACTAATCGAAAAAACGGTAAGCTGGATTTATCTCTTTTTGTACAAGCTGAAAGCATTCCCATAATCGAACAAGATATTAAGGATCTTATTCTTGAAGAGTGGGGAAAAACTCAACCCGAAGATGATTATGAAGAAATCGATGGGACTCTTTCTGATAATATTTCAAGAATCTATATAGCTCTTGGACAATTGCCAATACTTTTTAAAGATTTTTTCGGTTCTTTTCTAACCCTGTCAACATCTGATAAAAAAATCGTTATGCAACTAGTAAATAGTCTATACGAAAAAAATAAAGATATAGGCATAATAAAAGAGTATACTGATAAAAAATAATTTAGAATTTACTTAGAATTATCTGATCAAAAACTAATAAGGAGTAACTCACATGGGATTTTTTGACACTGTAAAACAAGAAGGAAGCTTTTCTACCGCATCTGGAGTAAATGGACTACACTACGTTGTCCTTCAGGTAACTTTGAAAGAAAAGTTTTTCGGTACTGGATCAGGAAACCTTACAGAATTAGAAGATGTTATCAATAAACAAGCTTCAAAAGGTTATCGCCTTCATACCATCACAACCGCCAATGGTGGAAGCAAAGGTTTAGGCGGTGGTGACCGTATCCAGGCTACAATGGTTTTTGAGAAGATTCTATAAAAATTCCCCATCTTTTATTAGAAAACATCAGCATATAGGAGGCTACTTATGAAAAAATTACTAAGCACATCAGCTATTTTACTTTCTGCTACCGTTCTAGTAGCTTGCTCTAACAATCAATCAGTTACCAAAGATAGCTCAGAGCAACCAAAAACGGAGCAAAAAGATACTACTTCAACAAACACAAAAGCCAAAGTAGATAACAGTAAATACGATGATTTAATTTCTGAAATCAAATCAAAATTAGATCCTGAATCAACTGGAGCAATAAGCGTAAAAATTCAAAATAACGTAATCGATTCAGATTCATCCGAACCGCATGATACAATCATGATTTTGCTAACTGGAACGGCTAAAGATAACGCAAAAGAGACTATGGCCGCAATCAATTCAAATTCTGCTACAACTAATCAGCAAAATGCAATTACCGTATTTCGGATGTCTATATCTGAGTTTGCTAAAAAATTACCAGACGACAATACTACTCTTTCCCTTGGGTATGAAAAATCTGCTGATCAATACGACTTAATCGCAAAATCTTCAAAACAAAAAGATTTTATCCCTGTTGGCGAAATCATCGTAAATTAAAAAATCCCCCATATTCGCCAATAGCAACCATCTTTTCATGGGCTATTGTACAAAAACAGAGTAAATTGAAGAATAGAAAGCCGATTTTACAGACTAAAGCGCAAAAAACGGCAAAATTGACAAATAGAGATGACTAATATCTTCTAAACCATCGGCGAAGTCGTGGGCATATATAGAGAGAATTAAAATGAACAAAGAAAATCCATATTTTGAACAAACCAAACAAAACTACATAGAAGTTGAAAAACTCTATAAACTTGGTAAAGCAAAGCATACATCTTCTAAATACAGATTTCTTGCACCAGCAGTTAAAAGACAATCTGAACAATTCTTATTTGAAGCCAAGACTCAAAAAAGAAAATATTGGAAATTCAGTCGTGGTTCTCTGGTATTCGTAGAGTTCGGTGTAAATATAGGCGGAGAATTATCAAATAATCATTGGGCTATTGTCTTAGACAAAGTAGATAGTCCCTATAAAAAAACACTTACAGTAATTCCTCTAACATCTAAAAATCAAATAGATACTGTACTCATAGACGAAGTCATTGCGGAATATCCTTCTATTTTGCTTGATGAATATATTGAAAAATTACACAAAGAATTATTTGCCTACCTAAAATATTTAGATTCCAATAATGCAATTACTGAAGCTGCCTTATCGGATGTCTACCAAGCTTATACAGAACAATTTTCAAACGAAATAATTCAACCTAAGATAATAGACGATGATAACCTTAAACGGACACAATCAGAAATAAATGACGTTATTGAATTAACTCAATACTACAAAAAATACATTAAGCGTTCTTATGCCAAGTGTAATAACCTTCAAACAATCAGCAAAGATAGAATTTTAAAGAAAAATAGATTAGATCCAATCGGAAAAATGAAAGTATCTGATAACACATTGGACAAAATTAACGAAAAGTTAAAAGAATTATACCTTTTCTAATCTCTTGACATTTTTTAATAATTATATTACAATACAGCTATTAGGAGTTTAGCTCCATAAAGTTTACATTTGGATTTTAGATCCATAACGTGATAGTAGCCGTATTTGATACGGCTACTTTTCTTTTTATATTCTAGTAAACATAACTTAAAATAAAAAACTCCCCCATATTCGCCTTGTTTTCTATTCTGGTACAATTTACCGTCCGACTGCTAAAAATCGAAAATAGAGGGGTTCTCGTAGCTCCTCGCATGGTATAAATTCAAAACCTTTTCTAATTGCTTGCCTGCTGATGGAAAAGGAGTTAAAACCATGAAAATTACACAACACACGAAAAAAGACGGATCAGCAGTCTACCGCTCTAGTATCTATCTTGGCATTGATTCTGTAACTGGTAAGAAGGTCAAGACTACCATATCAGCACGAACAAAGAAAGAACTCAAAAACAAGGTCACCCAGGCTAAGGTAGAATTTGAGAAAAACGGCTCTACACGGAAACAACGCTCCCATATAACAACCTATAGCGAACTTGTGGACTTATTTTGGCAAACCTACCAACATACCATAAAGACTAACACGCAGATAAAGATAAAAGGCTGCTTAAATAATTACCTCTTGCCCTCATTTGGTACTTACAAACTAGATAAACTTACTCCTGTTATTATCCAAACTCAGGTAAATAAATGGGCGGATGAGTATAATCAGGACGGAACGGGGTATAAAGAATACAATCATCTTCATGCCTTAAATAAACGTATTCTACAGTATGGGGTTTCTATTCAGGCATTAGACAATAACCCTGCTCGTGATGTTGTCATTCCTAGAAAGATAACAAGAGATAAACAAGAAATTAAATACTTTCAAGATCAGGAACTTAAAAACTTCCTCTCCTATCTCGATAACCTAGAAAATACCTTTATCAATTTCTATGATACTGTGCTTTATAAAACGCTCCTAGCTACTGGACTGCGCATCCGTGAATGTCTGGCTCTGGAATGGTCTGATATTGACCTGCAGAACGAAACAATCGATATTAACAAAACACTCAACATTTTAAACCAGGTAAACACTCCTAAGACAAAATCAAGCTATAGAGTTCTAGATATCGATCATAAAACAGTACTCATGCTTCGTCTCTACCGAGCAAGACAAGCAGAAAACGGTAGAAACATTGGCTTAACCTATGAGAAAGTATTCTCTGATAGCTTTGACAACTATGTCAATACTCGAAAGGTTGATTATCGCCTACATAAGCACTTAAAAAACGCTAACTGTACTGATTTAGGCTTTCATGCTTTCCGACACACTCACGCTAGTATCTTGCTTAATGCTGGCCTGCCATACAAGGAAATACAGACACGACTTGGCCATGCAAAAATATCTGTAACCATGGACACTTACAGCCATTTATCAAAAGAGAACCAAAAAAGAGCAGTCTCATTCTTTGAAACTGCCCTTGAAAAAATAAAAAGTTCTTAAAAAAGTCCACAAAATTAAAAAAGCGATACATAAAACCCTTATGTATCAACGATTATAGAATGATTTCGGTATAATTGACTATTATACCGAAATTTTCTCATTTTTAAAAGAAAAAGGGCGCTGGTAAAGGATAATCTTCACCAACTCCCTATTTTTCTACTTATCTAAGCCTAATTCTACCAAGATTTGACGTTTGTAGGCAATCTTTTGGACTTCCTTGTCCTCATCTTCAGACCAATCTAGTTTAATTTCTGAAACAATCTGCCCAGGGCGATTTTTCAAGATATAGATGCGGTCGCTGAGACTGAGGGCCTCCTCGATACTATGCGTGATGATCAAGGTTGTTAGCTGCAACTGCTTGTGAATCTCAAGGTACCAAGCATGGAGATCCATCTTGGTCATCTCATCCAAGGCGCTAAAGGCTTCATCTAAGAGAAAGAGCTTGTGTCCGAAAAGGTAAGTTCGAAGCAAGGCTACACGCTGACGCATCCCGCCACTGAGTTCATGAGGATACTTGTCCCGTACAGCTGTCAACTGGAAGGTCGCAAGAATTTCATCCGCGCGGGCAATGGCTTCCGCCTTATCCACCTTTTGAATCAAGAGAGGCAGTATGATATTGCCAAGCACCGTCTTGTGCTCCAAGAGCAGATCCTTTTGCAACATATAACTCACGCGCCCCTTGGGATTTTCTTCACCATCAAGGACAATTCTCCCTAACTGAACTTCTAAAATCCCAGCGATTAGATTAAAGAGGGTGGTCTTTCCAACACCACTTGGACCTAGGATAGAAACCACTTCACCTGAAGTCACCTGTAGGTTGATATCCTCTAAAATCCTCTCTTGACCATAGGCATAACTGACGTGTTCTAGTCTAATTTCTGTCATTATTTCACAAATTCATTGGTAAAGCCTTTGTCTGTCAAGTCTTCTTTAAGGATACCATTTTCTTTATCCCATTTGTAGAAGGCATTCCAGCGAGCTGCGTCAAATTGACCCCATTTTTCCTTGTCGCTTGCGTATTCTTTTGACAAGTATTTTTGAGATTCGATGACAAAGTCACGTTTTTCCT
>CAUPXP010000019.1:0-27828 GCA_963515455.1 Streptococcus mitis
AAAGAGAAGGGGAGCAGAACTTTTTTGGTGCCATGTACTTGGAAATGGCTGAGCCCGTCCAATCTTTGATGGCCGTTAAAAGTCTGGCAGGTGCAATAGTAGAAGCTAGCAAGTCAATGAAATACCAAGGCCTCTTTTTAGAAAAAGAAAGCAGTCATTTGGGTGAATTTTACAATAAAAACAAGGCCAACCAGCTGACAGATGAGGAATTCCAGCTCCTACTGGACTACAATGCCCATCTTTACAAGAAAGCAGCAGAGAAGATTTTAGCAGGCCAGTTCGCCATTAACCCTTATACTGAAAATGGTAGAAGTATTGCACCGTATGTTCAACAACATCAAGCCATTACTGGCTTTGAAGCCAATTACCACTTGGGTCAAGCCCGTTTCCTAGAAAAGTTGAACCTAGCTGATGGCAAGCGTCTGGTCGGAGAAAAACTCAAGCAAACTTGGTTTGAAAAAATAAGAGAGGAGTTGAATCGATGAAGCCCATTCCCTTTTTAACTGAGGAGGAAATTCAAAAACTGCAAGAAGCAGAAGCGCATTCGAGTAAGGAGCAGAAGAAAACTGCCGAGCAAATCGAAGCTATCTACACTTCTGGCCAGAATATCCTGGTCTCAGCATCGGCTGGTTCTGGGAAGACTTTTGTCATGGTCGAGCGTATTCTGGATCAATTAGCGCGTGGAGTGGAAATCAGTCAACTCTTTATCTCAACCTTTACCGTTAAGGCTGCCACAGAGCTTAAAGAACGTTTGGAGAAAAAAATCAGCCAACAAATCCAAGAAACGGATGATGTCGAGTTCAAACAACACCTGGGTCGCCAGTTGGCAGACCTACCCAACGCAGCCATCGGAACCATGGACTCTTTCACACAAAAATTCCTTGGCAAACATGGCTATCTGATTGATATTGCACCTAATTTCCGTATTTTACAAAACCAAAGCGAGCAACTCCTTCTAAAAAATGAAGTCTTTCATGAGGTCTTTGAAGCCCATTACCAAGGCAAACAGAAAGGGACCTTTAGTCATTTGCTGAAAAACTTTGCTGGACGTGGCAAGGACGAACGGGGGCTGCGCCAGCAAGTCTATAAAATTTATGACTTCCTCCAATCCACCAGCAACCCTCAAAAGTGGCTGAGTGACTCTTTCCTCAAAGGTTTTGAAGAGGCTGATTTTACCAGTGAAAAAGGAAAACTAACTGAGCAAATCCAGCAAGCTCTCTGGTATTTGGAAAGCTTTTTCCGTTATCATATGGATAATGATGCCAAGGAATTTGCAAAGGCTGCTTATTTAGAAAATGTCCAGCTGATTCTGGATGAAATTGGCTCCTTAAATCAAGAGTCCGATAGTCAGATTTATCAGGCAGTGCTTGCGCGTGTTGTCTCCATCTCTAAGGAGAAAAACGGTCGTGCTCTGACGAATTCCAGTCGTAAGGCTGATTTGAAGCCCCTGGCTGATGCCTACAACGAAGAGAGAAAGACCCAGTTTGCTAAACTAGGACAACTGTCAGACCAGATAACCATTCTCGACTATCAAGAACGTTATCATGGAGATACCTGGGAACTAGCTAAGACTTTCCAAACCTTCATGAGTGATTTTGTGGAAGCGTATCGTCAGCGCAAACGTCAGGAAAATGCCTTTGAATTCGCTGATATTAGCCATTACACCATTGAGATTTTAGAGAAATTCCCGCAAGTTCGTCAGGCTTATCAGGAGCGCTTCCATGAAGTCATGGTCGATGAGTATCAGGATACCAACCATATTCAAGAACGGATGTTGGAATTGCTATCTAATGGTCACAATCGCTTTATGGTGGGAGATATCAAGCAGTCTATCTACCGTTTCCGTCAGGCAGACCCGCAGATTTTCAATGAAAAGTTCCAACGCTATGCGCAAAATCCAAAAGAGGGTAAGCTTATTCTCCTTAAAGAAAATTTCCGTAGTAGTTCAGAAGTGCTGTCAGCAACCAATGATGTCTTTGAACGTCTCATGGACCAAGAGGTCGGCGAAATCAACTATAATAACATGCACCAGCTTGTTTTTGCCAATACCAAACTGACTCCCAATCCAGACAACAAGGCAGAATTTCTCCTCTATGATAAGGACGACACAAGTGAGGAAGAAGAGGGGCAGGCAGAAACGAAACTAACAGGTGAAATGCGCTTAGTTATCAAGGAAATCCTTAAACTCCATCAGGAACAAGGTGTTGCCTTTAAAGAAATTGCCCTTCTGACCTCCAGCCGCAGTCGTAATGACCAGATTCTCCTCGCCCTGTCTGAGTACGGAATTCCTGTCAAAACTGACGGAGAGCAAAACAATTATCTCCAATCCCTAGAAGTGCAAGTCATGCTAGACACCCTTCGTGTCATTCACAATCCCCTGCAAGATTACGCCTTGGTTGCCCTTATGAAGTCTCCAATGTTTGGCTTTGACGAGGACGAGTTAGCACGTTTGTCCCTTCAGAAAGCAGAGGATAAAGTCCAAGAAAATCTCTATGAGAAACTGGTCAATACACAAAAACTGGCAAGTAGTCAAAAAGGCTTGATTCACACAGCTCTAGCTGAGAAACTAAAGCAATTCATGGATATCTTGGCTTCTTGGCGCTTGTATGCCAAAACCCACTCCCTCTATGACTTGATTTGGAAGATTTATAACGACCGTTTTTATTATGACTATGTTGGAGCCTTGCCAAATGGTCCTGCTAGACAGGCCAATCTCTATGCCCTAGCACTGCGAGCTGATCAGTTTGAAAAGAGTAATTTCAAAGGCTTGTCACGTTTTATTGGTATGATTAACCAAGTTTTAGAATCCCAGCACGATCTTGCAAGCGTGGCAGTCGCACCGCCTAAGGATGCAGTAGAGCTCATGACCATCCACAAGAGTAAAGGGCTGGAGTTTCCTTACGTCTTCATCCTCAATATGGATCAAGATTTCAACAAGCAAGACTCTATGTCAGAGGTCATTCTCAGCCGTAAAAATGGGCTTGGTGTCAAATATATTGCCAAAATGGAGACTGGAGCAGTGGAAGCTCATTATCCTAAAACCATCAAACTCTCTATTCCTAGCCTAACTTATATACAGAATGAAGAAGAATTACAGCTAGCTAGCTATTCAGAACAAATGCGTCTGCTGTATGTTGCTATGACGAGAGCTGAGAAAAAGCTCTATCTTGTCGGCAAGGGATCTCGTGAAAAGCTGGAAGCCAAGGAATACCCAGCAGCTAAAAATGGAAAACTAAATAGCAACACTAGACTTCAAGCCAAGAATTTTCAAGATTGGATCTGGGCTATCAGCAAAGTATTTGCCAAGGATCATCTCAACTTTAGCTATCGTTTTGTTGGTGAAGATCAGCTGACTAGAGAATCTATCGGTCAGTTGGAAAACAAAAGTCCTCTCCAAGATAGCTCCCAAGCGGACAATCGTCAGTCTGAAGGCATTAAAGAAGCTCTTGAAATGCTGAAAGAGGTGGAAGTTTATAATACTCTTCACCGGGCAGCCATTGAACTGCCTAGTGTTCAAACACCAAGTCAAATCAAGAAATTCTACGAACCAGTTATGGATATGGAAGGTGTCGAGATTGCAGGTCAAAGCCAGTCAGTAGGCAAGAAAATTAGCTTTGAGTTGCCAGATTTTTCAACTAAAGAAAAGGTAACTGGAGCTGAGATTGGTAGTGCTACCCACGAACTCATGCAGAGAATGGACCTCAGCCAGCGACCAACGCTTGCTAGTCTGACAGAAACTCTCAGACAAGTTCAAACCAGCCCAGCTGTTAGAGACAAGATCAATCTTGCGAAAATCCTTGCATTCTTTGACACAGCACTCGGTCAGGAAATTCTCGCTAATACCAACCATCTTTATCGCGAGCAACCTTTCTCCATGCTCAAACGAGACCAAAAGAGTCAGGAAGACTTCGTTGTCCGTGGTATCCTTGATGGCTATCTACTTTACGAAGACAAAATCGTTCTGTTCGACTACAAGACAGATCGCTATGATGAACCGAGTCAACTCATAGACCGCTATCGTGGTCAGTTAGCCCTATACGGAGAGGCTTTGTCACGAGCCTATTCGGTTGAAAATATTGAAAAATACTTGATTTTACTCGGTAAAGACGAGGTTCAAGTTGTAAAAGTATAATCTAGAAAGGAGACCTCATGACACTTCCAGTTAGAAAATCCCTGCATGATGCGGTGTTACAGGCTTCAAAAGCTGATACTTGGGAACAAGCTACCAAGGAATGGAATGAAGTTTCCTTGATTTTTAACGGTATCGGCCGTAGCAATTGTGTCTGCGGTAATGCTATCAAATACGCCTACGAACTCTTTAATGGTGTCACAGGTCAACGACTCTTTCCAATCGGTAGCGATTGTGTTCGTCATTTTCATCGATTGACCCTTGACCAGCAACTGGAAGAGGAAGAAAAACTACTCAGAAAGGTTGAAAATCTGACCAGAAAAATCCAGAAAAGGGAAAAAATCAAGGTCAATAAAAGTGACTTTGACGAGCGACTTCTAAAATGGCTCTGGGAAAAAGGTGTTTTTAAACCCAATCGTGGAAATCAGTTCTCACCTGAGAAAGACTACCATCTCTTCCTAGAAGTCTTTCAAGGAGGAAGTTGGACCAAGGCAGAGCCCAAGAAGAAGGCTCGTATGGAAGAAGTTCTTGAAAAGTGTATCAAACCCTTTTTACTTGGAAAACCAGATGACCAACTCTACCTTGTCAAGCTAGGTAAGGAGAAAATTGACTACGAACAAGAACTCCGTATTCAGGCAGAGAAAGAGCGCAAGAAGAGGGATAAAATCGCCAAGCAATATGCAGACAATCTGGTTCTAGCTATGGGCCCAGCAGAGCGTGCTTATCAAGATTACTTTGGCTTTACAGAGACCCTGACTCAAGAAGAACGCAAGTGGGAGAAAATTCTTTTTGGTAAAAATCGGACAGAACGGGCTATCAAGGCCAAACAATACCAAAAAGAGCTGGAAAAAGATCAACGAATTGCCAGTCAAGATCCAATTGAAAGAAAACAGAAGCAGACCTGGCTCCTCAATTCTTACTTTCGTGAACTTCCTGAAGAAAAAGCTCGATTTGCTCGCCTCTTATTAGAATATCGAAAAAGTGGAGAAGTTCCCTTTTCAACTGAATATCTGTCAGATCATCTGCTCGACTTTTTCTATAAAATGAAAGCCTTTGAGTTTGAAATCTCACCAGAACAAGTCCGCGATTTTCTAAAAGAAAGCCTACAGGCAGATCATCTCTCCTCAGCACAGGAAAGCTGGATAGAAGGAATTCTCCTCAATTGCCTCAAACCATTTTTAGAACGATTATTGATATGAGTAACACCTACTGTGGAAATGCCAGGGTAGGTGTAATTTTACCCAAAAAAATAATAGGAAGTTGCAAAACTACTGCTTGGTATTTTATACTCTTCGAAAATATCTTCAAACTGCGTCAACGTCGCCTTGCCGTACTCAAGTATAGCCTGCGGCTAGTTTGCTCTTTGATTTTCATTGAGTATTATATATAAAACAAAGTATGAAAACGCTACTAAATTTTAAGACTTTTCGGTAAATAAAGAGTATAATTAAGGTATACTGCCTTTTTTATAGATAATACACTAATATAATAAAGGTCTTTGTAACATTTATAAATTGTATTTCAAGGAGGAATCATGGGAAAGTATTTTGGTGAAAAACAAGAATGTTTTTCATTTAGAAAATTATCAGTAGGACTTGTATCTGCAACGATTTCAAGTTTATTTTTTATGTCTGTATTAGCTAGTTCATCTGTAGATGCTCAAGAGACTAAAGGTGTTCACTATAAATATGTAACAGATTCAGAGCTATCATCAGAAGAAAAGAATCAGCTCGTTTATGATATTCCGACATACGTGGAGAATGATGATGAGACTTATTATCTTGTTTATAAATTAAATTCTCAAAATCAACTGGGAGAATTGCCAAATACTGGAAGCAAGAATGAGATGCAAGCCCTAGTTGCTGGTGCTAGCTTAGCTGCTCTGGGGATTTTAATTTTTGCTGTCTCTAAGAAAAAGGTCAAGAATAAAACGGTATTACATTTAGTATTGGTTGCAGGAATAGGAAATGGTGTCCTAATTTCAGCTCATGCTTTAGAAAATCATCTTTTGCTGAATTACAATACGGACTATGAATTGACCTCTGGAGAAAAATTACCTCTTCCTAAAGAGATTTCAGGTTACACTTATATTGGATATATCAAAGAAGGAAAAACAACTTCTGATTTTGAAGTAAGTAATCAAAAGAATTCAGTTGCCACTCCTACAAAACAACAAAAGGTGGATTATAGTGTTACACCGAATTTTGTAGAAAATCCATCAACAGTACAAGCTATTCAGGAACAAACACCTATTTCTTCAACTAAGCCGACAGAAGTTCAAGTAGTTGAAAAACCTCTTTCTACAGAATTAACCAATCCAAGAAAAGAAGAGAAACAATCTTCAGATTCTCAAGCACAATTAGCAGAACATAAGAATCTAGAAACGAAGAAAGACGAGAAGATTTCTCCAAAAGAAAAAACTGGGGTAAATACACTAAATCCACAGGATGAAGTTCTATCAGGCCAGTTGAACAAACCTGAACTCTTATATCGTGACGAAACTATAGAGACAAAAATTGATTTTCAAGAAGAAGTTCAGGAGAATCCTGATTTAGCTGAAGGAACTGTAAGAGTAAAACAAGAAGGTACATTAGGTAAAAAAGTTGAAGTCATCAGAATATTCTCTGTAAACAAGGAAGAAGTTTCGCGAGAAATTGTTTCAACTTCAACGACTGCGCCTGTTTCAAGAATAGTCGAAAAAGGTACTAAAAAAACTCAAGTTATAACGGAACAACCTGAGACTGGTGTAGAACATAAGGACGTACAGTCTGGAGCTATTGTTGAACCCGCAATTCAGCCTGAACTACCAGCAGCTGTAGTAACCGACAAAGGTGAGCCGGAAGTTCAAGCTGAATTACCAGAAGCAGTAGTAAGTGACAAAGGTGAACCAGAAGTCCAACCAGAGCTACCGGAAGCGGTTGTGACTGACGAAGATGAGACTGAGGTTCAACCAGAGTCGCCAGATACTGTGGTAAGTGATAAAGGTGAACCTGAACAGGTAGCACCGCTTCCAGAATATACAGGACCACAAGCCGGAGCTATTGTTGAACCAGAGCAGATAGCACCACTACCAGAATACACAGGGGTACAGGCTGGCGCTATTGTTGAACCAGAGCAGGTAGCACCACTGCCAGAATACACAGGGATACAAGCTGGAGCATTAGTAGAACCAGAAAAGGTAGAGCCACCCAAAGAGTACACAGGAGTGCAATCTGGGGCAATAGTAGAACCAGAAACAGTAGAAGCACCAAAAGAATACACAGGAGTGCAAGCCGGAGCGATAGTCGAGCCAGAGAAAGTAGAAGCACCAAAAGAGTACACAGGAGTACAAGCTGGCGCTGTAGTAGAACCTGAGCAAATTGCACCCCTACCAGAATACACAGGTCCACAGGCAGGAGCAATAGTAGAACCAGAAAAAGTAGAACCATCAAAAGAATATACAGGTGTACAAGCTGGAGCAATAGTAGAACCAGAAAAAGTCGAAGCACCAAGAGAGTACACAGGAGTACAAGCTGGAGCAATAGTAGAGCCGGAGAAAGTAGAGCCAACTAGAGAGTATTCTGGAAGTATTGAACAACCAAGTACAGAAGAGACTAAACCAAATAATGAAAATACTAATACACCAGAAGAAATGAGTATTCAGAAAAAATCTAGTGCATTAATTAATATGACCTTTATTACAGATTCGTCAAGGGGAACTGGAGTGGGATCAGCTACTTTTATTGCACCAAATGTACTTTTAACAGTGGCTCATAATTTTATTAGCAGTTCTTCTGATAATACTACAGGTAAGTTCATAGGGGATGAAACCAAAAATACATATGAATGGGTAACTCCCGATGGGCGAAAAGGAAGATTTACTGCTAATGATATCCATTTTTATAATAAACAAGATTATCCAAAAGGATTTATCTATGATTTAGCAGTGATTAAGCTACCTGAAACAACCGGCAGAGAACATGTAGAATTAGTTAAAAATTATACTAAAGTAAATCTTAATGACAAACTAAATGTTCATGGATATCCAGCTGGGAAATATACGCACTTAAAAGATGCTACGGTAGAAATGGAACAAGAATATGCGAATAACACCTACGGTGTTCAATATCAAGGTGGAAATCCTGGTATGAGTGGTGGAGGAATATTTAATGCTAATGGTGAAGTTATTGGTGTGCATCAAAATGGAGCACAAAATCGCTCAGGCGGATTGATTTTATCTCCTACACAATTAGCTTGGATTAAGAGTATTATAGCAGGTAATGAAATTCCACCAGTATACGATGAACTTTATCGTCATAAAGATGAGAAAAAAGATGACGCTAAAGATGAAAAAGAAGTTATTAAGAAATTAGAACTTAGAAATATATCTTCTATAGAACTATATTCAAAAGATGGTAATAAGTATCGACATGTAACTTCACTTGCTTCTTTACCAAGTAATGCAGAAAATTACTTTATGAAAGTTAAATCAGAGAACTTTAAAGATGTGATGCTACCAGTTACAAGCATTACTAATGATACTAAAGATAATAGAGATGTTTATAAGATAGTAGCAAGTGCAAATAGTCTGATACATCATGAAAATAATAATGTACTAGAAAATTATACTTACTATTTACCAAAAACTCAGCAAAGTGAAACTGGTGTCTATACATCATTTAAAAATTTAGTAGATGCAATGAATAGCAATCCTAATGGCACATTCCGTTTAGGAGCAACTATGGATGCTCGTGAAGTTGAACTTCCAGATGGTCAAGAAAGTTATGTGAATAATGTATTCCATGGAACATTAGTAGGAACAAATAATGAGAAATATTACGCTATTTATAATTTGAAAAAACCATTATTTGGGGGATTAAATGGTGCTACAGTAGAAAAACTTTCACTAAAAGATGTCAATATTTCAGCAAAAGAAGATGCTGCAACACTTGCAAAAGAAGCGAGAAATAGAACTGTAATTAGTAATGTTCATGCTGATGGAGCAATAGCTGGGGAACATGGAATTGGAGGATTAGTATCACAAGTTAATAATTCTATTATTTCTAACAGTAGCTATACAGGCAGAATAACTAATACATATAAAACAGTTGCTAGTTATCAAATCGGAGGTTTAGTAGGTAAACTTTCTGGTTCGGGAGCATTAATAGACAAGTCGATTGCATCTATCAATATGGCGACGAATGCAACGCAAGGTGATCAGTCTATTGGTGGAATAGTTGGTGCAGTAGAAGATAGTGCGCTAATTAGTAATAGTTATGCTGAAGGAAATCTTAATAATGTGCAACGTTTTGCAAACGTTGGTGGAGTAGTTGGTAATCTTTGGGACCCAGTAGGCGGATTAGAAAAATCTGGTCAACTATCTAATGTGCTAAGTGATGTTAATGTTACAAACGGTAATGCAATAACTGGAAAAGATTTCACTGACATGAAAGCAAATCATGTATATAGCAACAAAAATAATAAGGTTGTAAACGTAGTACAAGAAGATGATGAAATCTTAACTAAGGATTCTACTGTTCAAAGAGGAGAAGTATTAGAAGACGCACAAATTAGAGAGAAAAAAGCTACTTTTGTATCTAAAAATACTATTAAAACAGAAGACTTTAATTTCTCTTCTAGATATGTAACTGACTATAAAAATCTTGAGAATGCCGTTTCATCTAAAGAAAAAGTATATAAAAATATAGAAAAACTATTACCATTCTATAATAGAGAAACAATAGTTAAGTACGGAAATTTAGTAGAGGCAAGTAGTAACCTTTATAATAAGGAATTATTGTCAGTAGTTCCTATGAAAGATAATGAAGTAATTAGTGATATTAACAAAAACAAAGAAAGTATAAATAAACTGTTACTATATTACGCGGACAATACATCAGAGACAAAAAATATAGAATATCAAAGTGATTTTTCAAGTGTAGCAGAGTATAGAATAGGCGGTACAAATTTAATTTACACACCGAATACATTACTTCGCAATTATAATAATATTTTAGGAGAAGTTTTACCAGCATTAAATAGTGTAGAATATAAATCAGAGGCAATTAGAAAAGTATTAGATGTTTCTAAGGATGTTAGTTTAACGGAGTTATATTTAGAAGAACAATTCAATACCACAAAAACTAATTTGAAAGATAGTTTGACAAAACTTCTTACTTCAGATGCTGCAATAGCTGAAAATAGCAATAAGATTATAGATAATTATGTAATCGAAAAAATTAAAAATAATAAGGAAGCTTTACTTCTAGGATTAACATACTTAGAGCGTTGGTACAATTTCAAATATGGTGATACAAAAGCGAAAGATTTAGTTATGTACCACTTGGATTTCTTCGGTAAATCAAATAGTTCAGCGTTAGATAATGTTATCGAACTAGGTAAATCTGGATATAATAATTTACTAGCGAAAAATAATGTTATAACTTATAACGTTTTATTAGCGAAAAATTATAAAACTAATAATTTATTTGATGCATTAGAAAAATATAGAAAAGCTTTTGTACCAGATAAAACAAATAATGAGTGGTTTAAAGAACAAACTAAAGCTTATATAGTAGAAGAAAAATCTGCAATTAAAGAGGTAAGTGATAAGCAATCAATAGCTGGTAGTCCATATTCAATTGGAGTATATGACAGATTAACTAGCCCATCATGGAAATATCCAAGTATGGTATTGCCGCTATTAACATTACCTGAAAAATCTGTGTTTATCATAGCGAACATTTCGACTATAGGTTTCGGTGCTTATGATAGATATAGAAGTAAAGAACATCCAGCAGGAACTAATTTAAATGACTATGTTGAAACAAAAGCAAGAAAAGCGGCTGCTAGATTTAGAGATCACTATGATTACTGGTATAAAATACTGGATGATAAAAATAAAGAAAAATTATATAGAAGTGTTCTAGTCTATGATGCGTTTAGATTTGGTACAGATAAAAGTGAAGATAAAGTTACATATCAAGCAACTTTTGAAACAGATCATCCAGCGATAAAACATTTCTTCGGTCCAGCGGGAAATAATGTTGTTCATAATTCTAATGGAGCCTACGCTACAGGGGATGCATTCTATTATATGGCATATCGTATGCTTGATAAAGATGGTGCGGTAACTTATACACATGAAATGACACATAACTCAGATAGAGAAATTTATCTTGGAGGATATGGAAGACGAAATGGACTTGGACCAGAGTTTTATGCTAAAGGACTGTTACAAGCTCCTGATCATCCTGATGATTCTACTATTACGATTAACTCTATATTGAAATATGAAGAATCAGAAGATCCAACTAGACTTCAGGTAAAAGATCCTACAAAACGATTTAATAATGCAGAAGATTTGCAAACATATATGCATAATATGTTTGATGTAATTTATATGCTAGAATATCTAGAAGGTAATGCAGTTGTTAACTTAGATATTTCTAAGAAAAATGACTTGTTGAGAAAAATAGAAAATAAATTTGAACTGGATCCAGACGGAAGTAAAGTATATGCAACTAATGTTATTCGTTACTTAAATGATAGTGAACTTAGCAAATTAACGACATTTAATAGTCTAATTGAAAATGATGTTATTACAAGAAGAGGATATGAAAATGACAATGATAATACCTTTAAACGAAATGGCTATTATACAATTAAACTATTTTCACCAATATATTCTGCTCTAAGTAATGATAAAGGAACTCCGGGTGATTTAATGGGACGTCGTATGGCGTTCGAGTTGTTAGCTGCAAAAGGATTTAAAGATGGAATGGTACCATATATTTCTAATCAATACGCAGAAGAAGCAAAAGCAAATGGTGACGTTATTACATCATATGGTAAAAAAATCGGTAATGTAACTGATGATTTAGTGCTTAAGAAAGTGTTTAATAATGAATATAAATCATGGATTGATTTCAAAAAAGCAATGTATAATGAGCGAATAGCTAAATTTAATAAATTAATGAGCATTAGCTTCATTAACCCAAATGGAGATTGGTTCAGAAAAGATAGAGTGACAATAACAAATATAAATGCGCTTCAAAGAATGATGACTACTGCTGTCAATGAAGATGCTGAGGATTATCTTGTGAATATATATCCAGAAAGAAGTAGAGTTCATAAACTTAAACAGGCAATATATAAAGCTTATCTCGATCAAACGAATGATTTTAGAAATTCAATTTTTGAGAATAAAAAATAGTATTTGCTATTAGGAAATAAAATTAAAGAAGGTGATTACGCTTGTCATTATTTAAAAAAGAACGATTTTCAATCCGAAAAATCTGTGGGATTGTTGGTTCTGTTTTACTCGGAAGTATCTTGGTTGCACCGTCAATCATTCATGCTTCTACCTATCATTACATTGAAAAAAGCTCTCTTACACAAGAAGAACAAACAAAGATTCAGGCAGGAATTCCTACTGATAATGAGAAAACTTATGCTCTTATTTATCAGCAGGAAACTCTTCCTGCAACAGGTTCATCGACTTCTGTGCTTACAGCTTTAGGTCTATTAGCTATTGGTAGTTTAGTTCTTTTAGTTCATAAAAAGAAAAAAGTTGCTAGTCTGTTCTTAGTTACTACGATTGGACTAATCGGTCTTTCTAGCGTGCAAGCACTCGATATAAGCAATCCTTTGAAAGCTCCAAGTAATGAAGGAGTAGTTCAAATTGCTGGATATCGTTATATTGGATACCTACCCCTTAATGATGATGCAATTTCAGAAATTCAACATAAGGATGAGGGGACAAAGGATATTCTAGCGCCAGATAAAACGATGATTCGTTCTATTCAAAGCGAAATAAACACATCATTTACTCAGTCAGAAAAGTCTGAAATTCAAAGTGTTCATAATGAAGCGCCTAAAGCAGAAAAACCTAAAAATCCAGAGTCTGTAAGCACCGTTCCAAACGAGACAACTAAATCAGAGAAGCCAGAGTACACTGCACCGGTAGGCACAGTCCCTGACGAGGCGCCTAAAGCTGAGAAGCCAGAACATACAGCACCAGCTAGTGGTAATCTGGTAGAATCTGAAGTTCATGAGCAACCAGAATATACAGCTCCAATTGGCGGTAATTTAGTTGAACCAGAAGTTCATGAAAAACCAGCATACACTAAACCTATAGGTACTGTTCCAGACGAGGCTCCTAAAGTAGAGAAAACTGAGTACACAGCTCCTGTAGGTACAGTTCCAGATGAAGCGCCTAAAACTGAGAAACCAGAATATACTGAACCTGTAGGTGCAACAGGAGTGGATGAAAATGGAAACTTGATTGAACCACCTGTTAGCGAAAAACCAGCATACACGGAACCAGTAGGTACAATAGGAGTGGATGAAAACGGAAACTTACTTGAACCACCTATTAGCAAGAAGACAGAATACACTGAACCAGTATCTACAGTTTCAGAAGTTGCATCAGAAAGAGAAGAGTTGCCTTCTTTACATACCGATATTCGTAAAGAGACTATTCCTAAAACCACTATAGAAGAATCTGATCCTAGCAAATTTATAGGCGATGATTCTGTTAAACAAGTTGGTGAGGATGGCGAACGTCAAATTGTTACTAGCTATGAAGAGTTACATGGCAAAAAAATCAGCGAGTCAGTTGAAACAGTAACAATTTTAAAAGAAATGAAGCCTGAAATTCTTGTAAAAGGTACAAAAGAAAAGCCTAAAGAAAAAACGGCTCCTGTTTTGACTTTGGAGAGAACAAATACAAATGTATTAGACCGCTCCGCAAATCTTTCTTATCATTTGGTTAATACAGATGGAGTCAAGATCAATAAAATTACTGCGACAATTAAAGATGGAAATAAAATTGTCAAAACAGTAGATTTAACTTCAGAGCAATTAGATAAGCAGGTAGAAGATTTAAAATTCTACAAGGACTATAAGATAGAAACCACTATGACCTATGACCGTGGTAAGGGAGAAGAAACTGCAACATTAGAAGAGAAACCACTTCGCTTGGATTTGAAAAAAGTTGAAATTAAAAATATTTCATCTACTAATTTAGTGAAGGTAAATGACGATGGTACTGAAACACCTAGTGATTTCATGACTGAAAAACCTTCAGATGAAGATGTGAAGAAAATGTACTTAAAAATCACTAGTCGTGATAATAAAGTAACACGTTTAGCAGTTGATAAGATTGAGTTGGTGACTGAAGAAGGTCAAAAACTTTACAAAATAACTGCTGAAGCACAAGATTTGATTCAACACACAGACCCAACGAAAGTTCGTAACAAGTATGTTCATTATATTGAAAAACCAGTTCCAAAAGTTGATGACGTTTATTATAACTTTAAAGAGTTAGTAGATGCCATGAATGCTGACAAAAATGGTACATTTAAAATCGGAGCAGATTTGAATGCAACGAATGTACCAACACCTAAGAAATGGTATGTTGACGGCGACTTTAGAGGTACATTGAAGAGTGTAGATGGGAAACATTATACCATCCACAATACGGAACGTCCGTTATTTAAGAACATTATCGGTGGTACAGTAACCAAAGTAAATCTGGGGAATGTAAATATCAATATGCCTTGGGCAGACCGCATTGCACCGATTGCCGACACTATTAAAGGCGGCGCTAAAATTGAAGATGTCAAAGTGACTGGTAACGTATTAGGTAAGAACTGGGTATCTGGATTTATTGATAAGATTGATAATCAAGGTACACTCAGAAATGTAGCCTTTATCGGTAACGTAACTTCTGTCGGCGATGGTGGACAATTCTTGACTGGTATCGTTGGAGAAAACTGGAAAGGCGTTATCGATAAAGCATATGTAGATGCCAATATCATTGGTAACCGTGCTCAAGCTGCGGGTATTGTTTATTCGACACAAAATGGTGGGGATAACCATAGCTATAGTAGAGAAGGTGTTTTAACCAATTCTGTGGCAAAAGGTACACTCTATGTTAAAGATTCACTTAAATCAGGTGGCTTAGTTGGTAATAACTGGATGTTAGGTATGATTAAAAATAACGTGTCTATGATGAAAGTAAAGAACGGTGAAATAGCTTTTGGACACTCAGATATCGACCAAGATTCCTATTATACATCTGAGCGCGTTATCAACACTTATACGGTAAATGGTATTAGTGAGGGTAATAAATCCTATAATCGTTCGAATATCATCAAAGGTATTTCGAAAGAAGAGGCTGATAATATAATTTTAACCTACAACATTACAGCTAACACCTATGAGATGCCTGAATTACTTGTTGACCGATTGAATCGATTTGTTACTCATGATAATGAGTATAAGACAACGCAAGATTACAAAGCTGAACGTGAACAAGCCTATCGCAATATTGAAAAACTTCAACCGTTCTATAATAAAGAGTGGATTGTAAACCAAGGGAATAAGTTAACAGGTGAGTCCAATCTTGTTAAGAAAACTGTTCTGTCTGTAACAGGTATGAAAGCAGGGCAATTTGTTACTGATCTATCGGATATTGATAAGATTATGGTTCACTATGCGGATGGCACCAAAGAAGAAATGAACGTGACAGCAGTTGCTGATTCTAAGGTGAAACAAGTTCGTGAGTATAGTATTGATGGTTTAGATGATGTGGTTTACACACCAAATATGGTTGTTAAAAATCGTGATAAATTGATTGCTGATGTTAAAGATCAATTATCAAGTGTAGAATTGATTTCACAAGAAGTCCGTGCTTTGATGGATAAACGAGATACATCTAGAGATCCTAATGCTAATTCGGATGAACGTAAGAATGGTTATATTAAAGATCTATTCTTTGAAGAAAGCTTTGCGGAAGTGAAAGAAAATCTTGGCAAATTAGTTAAAGCTATTGTTGAAAATGAAGATCATCAACTCAACGATAACGAATTAGCTGAACGTGCTTTACTGAAGAAAGTTGAAGACAACAAAGCTAAAATCATGATGGGACTGGCCTACTTAAATCAATATTATGGTTTTAAATACGATGAGTTATCAATTAAAGATATTATGATGTTTAAACCTGATTTTTATGGTAAGAATGTTAATGTCTTAGATTTCTTAATCAAAATTGGTTCAAGTGAAAGAAATGTTAAAGGAGATAGAACTTTAGAAGCTTATCGTGAAACTATAGGTGGAACAATTGGAATAAGTGAATTAAATGGATTCTTACATTACAATATGAAGCTATTCACTAACCATACAGATATAAATGATTGGTTTAAGAAAGCTATTGAAAAGAACGCGTATGTAGTTGAACAACCATCAACGAACCCTGCATTTGCCAACAAAAAATATCGTCTATACGAAGGAATTAATAATGGGCAGCATGGGCGCATGATTTTACCTCTTCTTAACTTGAAAAATGCACATTTATTTATGATTTCAACGTATAATACTATCTCATTTAGTTCATTTGAAAAGTATGGTAAAGATACAGCAGAAAAACGTGAAGCGTTCAAGAGTGAAATCAATAAACGTGCTAAAGAGCAAGTTAATTACTTAGATTTTTGGTCACGTCTTGCTACTGATAATGTCCGCGATAAACTTCTTAAGAGTCAAAATGGAGTTCCAACTCCTGTATGGGATAATCATAACGCTCCAGGTGGTTGGCCTGATAGATTTGGACATAGAAATGGAAAACCAGACTATACTCCAGTCAGGGAATTCTTTGGTCGTATTGGAAAGTATCATCCTTACCAATATGGATACGGAGCATATGCATATATTTTTGCAGCACCGCAACCGATGGATGCAGTTTATTTCGTTATGACAGATTTAATTAGTGATTTTGGAACATCCGCATTTACACATGAAACTACTCACGTTAATGATCGTATGGCTTACTATGGTGGTCATTGGCATCGTCAAGGTACGGATTTAGAAGCCTTTGCTCAAGGTATGTTGCAAACGCCATCGGTATCAAATCCAAACGGAGAATATGGTGCTTTAGGTTTGAATATGGCTTATCATCGTGAGAATAATGGTGAACAGTGGTATAACTATGACCCTGATAAACTTAAAACTCGTGAAGATATTGATCGCTACATGAAGAACTACAATGAAGCATTAATGATGTTGGATTATGTTGAAGCAGATGCTGTAATTCCAAAATTAAATGGTGACAATAGCAAGTGGTTCAAGAAAATTGACAGAGTCGATAGACATGTTGATGGTTTAAATAAATTAACCGCTCCACACCAATGGGATAAAGTTCGTGACCTAAATGACGGAGAGAAAACCAAGCCATTGGCAAGTATTGATGATTTGGTTGATAATAACTTTATGACTAAACATAATAATCCTGGCAATGGTGTGTTCCGACCAGAGGACTTCACGCCTAACTCAGCATATGTTAATGTTCAAATGATGGCTGGTATTTATGGTGGTAATACAAGTAAAGGTGCCCCAGGTTCATTATCATTCAAGCATAATGCCTTCCGTATGTGGGGTTACTTTGGCTATGAAAATGGATTTATCGGATATGTATCTAGTAAATACCAAGGTGAAGCTGATAAACAAAACCAGGGTAGATTAGGTGATGATTTCATTATTAAGAAAGTTTCTGGAGACAAGTTCAAGACACTTGAAGAGTGGAAGAGACATTGGTATCACGATGTTAAAGCTAAAGCAGAACAAGGATTTACTGCTATTGAAATTGACGGTAAACAAATTACCAACTATACACAATTGAAGGATATCTTTGTTAAAGCAGTTGAAGAAGATTTGAAGAAACCAGATGACTTCTCTCACACTGTTGCTCTTAAATCTAAGGTCTTCAAAGCCCTTCTTAAAAACACAGACGGTTTCTTTAACCAACTGTTTAAAAAAGACATTTAAATGTTTAAAACATAAAGAGGACAGTTTTTTGCTCCCTCTGAAAAGTCATCATTTGATGGCTTTTTTCTATATAGAGTACTTGAAAGGCTATCATCGGACAAAATAAAGAAGGCATGATATAATATAAGGTAGATTTCTATGTCATAAAACAAAAAACTGTTTGAACATCATTCATTTGAGAACTCTTTATGTTCAAACTATAGTAAAATAAAATAGGATCTCTAAACCCTTGCTACGAAAGGAAAAAAACTCAATGGCTACTATTCAATGGTTTCCTGGTCACATGTCTAAAGCGCGTCGACAGGTGCAGGAAAATTTAAAATTTGTTGATTTTGTAACTATTTTGGTGGATGCACGTTTACCTCTATCTAGTCAAAATCCTATGTTGACCAAGATTGTTGGTGATAAACCAAAACTTTTGATTTTAAACAAGGCGGACTTGGCTGATCCAACAATGACCAAGGAATGGCGTCAGTATTTTGAATCACAGGGAATCCAGACGCTGGCTATCAATTCCAAAGAACAAGTAACTGTAAAAGTTGTAACAGATGCGGCAAAAAAGCTCATGGCTGATAAAATTGCTCGCCAAAAGGAACGTGGTATTCAGATTGAAACCTTGCGTACCATGATTATCGGGATTCCAAACGCTGGTAAATCAACTCTCATGAACCGTTTGGCTGGTAAGAAGATTGCCGTTGTCGGTAACAAACCAGGTGTGACCAAGGGACAACAATGGCTTAAAACCAATAAAGACCTGGAAATCTTGGATACACCGGGGATTCTCTGGCCTAAATTCGAAGACGAAACTGTTGCTCTTAAACTAGCCTTGACTGGAGCTATCAAAGACCAGTTGCTTCCTATGGATGAGGTAACTATTTTTGGTCTCAATTATTTCAAAGAACATTATCCAGAAAAGTTGGCTGAACGCTTCAAACAAATGAAAATTGAGGAAGAAGCGCCTGTTATTATTATGGATATGACCCGTGCCCTCGGTTTCCGTGATGACTATGACCGTTTTTACAGTCTCTTCGTGAAGGAAGTCCGTGATGGCAAACTCGGTAACTATACCTTAGATACATTGGAAGACCTCGATGGCGACGATTAAAGAAATCAAAGACCTCCTTGAAACGGTCAAAGACATAGATAGCCCTATTTTTTTAGAGCTTGAAAAGGATAATCGCTCTGGAGTTCAAAAGGAAATCAGCAAGCGTAAAAAAGCTATTCAGGCAGAATTGGATGAGGATCTTCGTTTGGAATCCATGCTTTCCTATGAAAAGGAACTGTATAAGCAAGGATTGACCTTAATTGCTGGTGTTGATGAAGTCGGCCGAGGTCCTCTAGCTGGGCCTGTGGTTGCTGCAGCCGTCATCTTACCTAAAAGTTGTAAGATTAGAGGTCTCAACGACAGCAAGAAAATTCCTAAAAAGAAACATCTGGAGATTTTCCAAGCCGTTCAAAATCAAGCCTTATCAATTGGCATTGGTATCATGGATAATCAGGTCATCGACCAAGTCAATATCTATGAAGCAACCAAACTGGCCATGAAGGAAGCAATCTCCCAGCTTAGTCCTCAACCTGAGCACCTTTTGATAGATGCCATGAAACTGGATTTACCAATTTCACAAACATCTATCATCAAAGGAGATGCTAATTCCCTTTCAATTGCAGCAGCTTCTATAGTAGCCAAGGTGACCCGTGATAAATTGATGAAGGAATTCGATCAGCAGTTCCCTGGCTATGATTTCGCTGCTAATGCAGGATATGGAACTGCTAAACACCTGGAAGGACTTGACAAACTAGGAGTTACCCCAATTCACCGAACCAGCTTTGAACCCGTTAAATCACTGGTTTTAGGTAAAAAAGAAAGTTAATTGAAAGGAAATACCATGGAGGAACAGTCGGAAATAGTCCGTTCTAAGAAAGAATTCGCCTTTGCATCCAGCACTATACTATCCCAAGTTGGTCGAGGAATCATTGTCGGCCTCGTCGTTGGAATTATCGTCGGATCCTTTCGTTTCTTAATTGAAAAGGGCTTCCACCTGATACAAGGACTTTATCAAGATCAAGGATACCTATTTGTTAATTTATTTATTATCGGCCTGTTTTATCTAATCATCTGTTGGCTCAGTGCTAAATTAACTCGATCAGAAAAAGATATCAAAGGCTCAGGAATTCCGCAAGTTGAAGCCGAACTGAAAGGCCTCATGACCCTCAACTGGTGGGGCGTTCTTTGGAAAAAATATGTGCTAGGTATTCTTGCTATTGCCAGTGGACTCATGCTGGGGCGTGAAGGACCCAGTATTCAACTCGGAGCAGTTGGTGGTAAAGGAATTGCCAAATGGCTCAAATCTAGTCCAGTAGAGGAACGTTCCTTAATTGCCAGTGGAGCTGCAGCAGGTTTAGCCGCTGCCTTTAATGCTCCGATTGCTGGACTTCTCTTTGTGGTAGAAGAAGTCTATCATCACTTTTCACGCTTTTTCTGGGTTTCTACACTAGCAGCCAGCATCGTAGCAAACTTTGTTTCTCTGCTCATATTTGGCCTAACACCCGTACTGGATATGCCTGATAATATCCCACTCATGACCCTAGACCAGTACTGGATTTATCTTGTGATGGGAATTTTCCTTGGATTGTCAGGTTTTCTCTATGAGAAAGCTGTATTAAACGTCGGAAGAGTTTATGATTGGCTTGGTCAAAAAATCCATTTGGATAGAGCTTATTATCCAATTCTTGCCTTTATTCTCATCATACCAGTCGGCATCTTCTTACCCCAAATCCTTGGTGGTGGAAATCAGCTGGTTCTTTCCTTAACTGAACAAGATTTTAGTTTTCAAGTTCTATTAGCTTACTTTTTGATCCGTTTTGTTTGGAGCATGATTAGTTATGGAAGTGGTCTTCCAGGAGGAATTTTCCTACCAATTTTGGCGCTTGGTTCCTTGCTTGGTGCCCTAGTTGGTGTCATTTGTGTGAATATTGGACTTGTCAGTCAGGAGCAATTCCCTATATTTGTCATTCTAGGAATGAGTGGCTATTTTGGAGCCATATCAAAAGCTCCCTTAACTGCTATGATACTGGTAACTGAGATGGTAGGAGATATTCGCAACCTCATGCCACTTGGTTTAGTAACCTTAGTAGCTTACATCATCATGGATTTGCTCAAGGGTGCACCAGTCTATGAAGCCATGCTGGAAAAAATGCTTCCAGAAGAAGTATCCAGCGAAGGAGAAGTTACACTTATCGAAATACCAGTTTCTGATAAAATTGCTGGGAAACAAGTTCATGAACTCAACTTACCACACAACGTCCTCATCACTACCCAAGTGCATAATGGCAAGAGCCAAACAGTTAACGGCTCAACCAGAATGTATCTGGGTGATATGATTCACCTAGTTATTCCAAAAAGTGAAATTGGGAAAGTCAAGGATTTGTTGTTGTAGAAGTTATCACATAATTTAAATTATGTAATAATAACTATCCTCAAATACATTAGAAAACCGATCTCATTGCTGAGAATCGGTTATTTTTTACTGATGGGGAATTTCACATATAAATAATTGAACTTTCTTAAAAATAAGACTATAATTAAGTTAGAAATGATAAAACATAAAGCTAGAAAGGAGTTTACTGTATCAAATCTGTACAGTAAGATTAAAATCATGAAAAAGAAAACGATAGCAATTATACAATGTATTTTGTATCTCATAGCTCCTTATATAGCTCTTCAGTTATGTAGAATGAACAGAAGTATCGTTACTGATAATCTCTTTTTTATTTTCCTTATTCTGCTGACTATTTCATTCTGGTTTAGTATTTGGAAACTAGAAAAAGCACTAGCTAATGATTCACAATAATAACTCCGAAGACTTAGATCCCTTTTACTCAGGTCTAAAAAACTCTACAACATCTTTCCGAAAAACTATAATTTTCTTGAAAAATAGATAAGTCTATGCTATACTACTAGTAGACTTATTTATGGAGAAAATACATGAAACGTGAGATTTTACTGGAACGAATCGACAAACTAAAACAAATCATGCCCTGGTATGTTCTTGAATACTACCAATCTAAGCTTGCTGTTCCCTATAGTTTCACAACCTTGTACGAATATCTCAAGGAATATGATCGATTTTTCAGCTGGGTTTTAGAGTCTGGTATCTCAAATGCCGATAAAATATCTGATATTTCTTTATCTGTCTTGGAAAATATGTCTAAGAAAGACATGGAATCCTTTATCCTTTATCTACGTGAACGTCCTTTGCTGAATGCTAATACAACCAAGCAAGGAGTTTCTCAGACAACCATCAATCGGACTTTGTCAGCACTTTCTAGTCTTTATAAGTATTTGACTGAGGAAGTTGAAAACGATCAGGGAGAGCCTTATTTTTATCGTAATGTAATGAAGAAAGTTTCAACCAAAAAAAAGAAAGAAACGCTTGCTGCCAGAGCTGAAAACATCAAGCAAAAACTCTTTTTAGGTGATGAAACAGAAGGTTTTCTAACTTATATTGACCAAGAGTACCCACAAGATCTTTCAAATCGAGCTCTCTCATCATTCAACAAAAATAAAGAACGAGATTTGGCCATTATTGCCCTTCTCTTGGCGTCTGGTGTTCGCTTATCTGAAGCTGTTAATCTGGATCTAAGAGATCTCAATCTCAAGATGATGGTTATTGATGTCACTCGAAAAGGGGGCAAACGTGACTCGGTCAATGTCGCTGCTTTTGCTAAGCCTTATTTAGAGAATTATCTGGCCATTCGAAATCAACGCTATAAGACGGAAAAAACAGATACAGCCCTTTTTTTGACTCTCTACAGAGGTGTTCCTAATCGTATCGATGCTTCCAGCGTTGAGAAAATGGTTGCTAAGTACTCTGAGGACTTCAAAGTCCGTGTAACACCCCATAAACTACGCCATACGCTAGCAACCAGGCTCTATGATGCCACTAAATCGCAAGTTTTGGTCAGCCACCAGCTAGGACATGCCAGCACACAAGTCACTGACCTCTATACCCATATCGTTAATGATGAACAAAAGAATGCCTTAGATAGTTTATAATTTTACGTATTTTAAATTATGTAAATACATATCAAAAAAAGAAGTTGGTTAGTTGGCCAACTTCTTTTTGATTTATCCTACTACCGCTTCAGCAATTTCTTCACGACTAATACCAGCGAAGTAGCGTGGAATATCAATTGTTTCTATATTTTTGAAGTTCTCGTCTACCTACTACTAATTAAAATAATGTAGATAAGGAAGGATATTTTTGCTTGTAGGAATTCTAAAAATCAAGCTTTTCTGGATTCAAATCTCTTCATAATCACAGTTAGACGCCAACGGTAGAGAACCCCGCTCACGATTAGACTAATAATCAAACCAATCCAGTAAGAATAAGCTCCAAAATCTGTTAGAGAGTCGAATACCATAGCTACTGGGAGTGTCACCCCCCAGTAACCAACCAAACCAAGGTAAAAAGGAATAACGGTATCCTTATACCCCCGTAAAATTCCCTGAAGCGGTGCTGCAAAGGTATCTGCTAACTGAAAGAAAAGGCTATAAGTTAAAAAGCGCGCTGTCAAATCGATGAATTCTGGGTCCTTACCATAAAGACTGGCCACATTTCCCCTAAAAATGTAAAGGAAGGTTAAGGTGAAGGCCGCAAAAATAAGGGCGGTCCCTCTTCCTAAACCAATATAAGTTTTCGCATCATCAAATCGCTTGGCTCCCACTTCATAAGACACGACTATAGCCATAGCCGATGAGATACTCATAGGAAAGGCGTACATGAGACTTGAAAAGTTCATGGCTGACTGGTGGCTAGCGATAATCAAGGACGAGAACTTAGCCATAATCAAGCCAACCACGGAAAAGATAGCCACTTCCGCGAAAACAGTTCCCCCAATAGGAAGACCTAAACGAACTCCTTCCTTGATTTTATCCATATTAAATGGAATTCGTTTCTCAAGATGTAGAGCCTTGAGCTTTTCCTGTTTAAATAAAACCAGAACAGAAATCCCCAGCAAGACCCAGTAAGCCAAAGATGTTCCTAAACCAGCACCAGCACCTCCCAGTTCTGGAACACCAAAGGCCCCGTAAATCAAGAGGTAGTTAAATCCACTATTGAGAGGAAGTAACAAAAGCATGAGGTACATGGACAGCTTGGTCAAGCCCAGCGAATCCAGCAAGGAGCGAATGACACTAAAAAGCAACAAGGGGATAATTCCGATAGATAAAAACCAAAGATAGCGAACCGCTACTGCTGCAACTGGTGCTTCTAGTCCAATATGATTCAAGACAGGAGGTGCCAAGAAAAGTACCAGTCCCAGTAAGACCACAGATAGACCTAAGGCCAGATAGATGAACTGGTAAAAATCTGACGCAACTTCTTCCTTTTTACCTCGACCAAGATGGTGACCAATGATGGGCACCAAGGCCGACACAATTCCTGTTAGGAATGTAAAGAAAGGATTCCAGATACTGGTTGCCATAGACACACCAGCCAAGTCCATAGTATTGTATTGACCTGTCATTGCAGTGTCAACAAAAGAGGCAGAATAATTGGCAAATTGGTAGATCAGGATTGGGAAAAATATCTTTAAAAATAATACTAACTTCTCTCGTAAACACTTTGTCTTATACATACTTCTCTTTCTATTCTGATTTATCTAAACCAAAGAGTTTCAGACCATAGTTTTTCAAACTTAGCGGAGGGTTATTATATTTTGAAGTAGTATGCCAACACGCACATGTACGACAATAATAGCTTCTAACTAAACCTCCATTATCATATTGAACCGCATGGTCAGCTTTTTCTTTAGTTTCATATTGAATTTTAGAACGATTAGATGCGGGACAGTAAATTCCGCTATTAGATTTTGCTTTTCTCTCCCTACGTTTTCGAAAATAATTCATATTCTAACTCCTATCAAGCTTGATAGACGATTTGTCCCTTACAGATGGTATATTTAACCTGCCCTTTTAAGGTTTCACCGATAAAGGGTGAATTAGCTGCTTTCGAAGCAAAATGGGAGTCCACAAGGCGGTCAGCCTTAGCATCAAAAATAGTGATGTCCGCTGGACCATTCTCAGCCAAGTAACCTGCTTCAAAATTGTAAAGCTTGGCTGGGTTGTATGTCATCTTTTCAAGTAATTCCATCAAGCTTAACTCACCAGCTTCTACCAAATAGGTCAAACCAAGAGATAGAGATGTTTCTAAGCCAGTCATACCAGATGGCGCTTTGGTAATATCTTCGACATTTTTTTCATCCGCATGGTGAGGAGCATGGTCAGTCGCGATAACTGTGATGACGCCTGATTTAAGACCTTCGATAACAGCACGACGGTCTGATTCCAAGCGAAGCGGTGGATTCATCTTAGCATTGCTACCTTGAGTCAAAAGGAGCGCTTCGGTCTTAGAAAAATGCTGTGGCGCTACTTCTGCTGTGACTTGCGCACCTAGCCCCTGAGCAAACTCCACTACTTTAACACTTTCTTCCTTAGACAAATGCTGGATATGAACATGGGCCTTGGTTGCATAGGCAATCATGACATCACGCGCCATCATAGCATACTCAGCCACCCCAGTCGCACCACAGATATGGAAATGTTCTTTAGCAATATTTTCGTTAAAGCCAAGAACACCGTTCAATCCTGGATCTTCCTCATGAAGACTAATAAAGGTATTAAGCTTTTTAGCTTCCTCCATGGCTTCCTTGACAACTTTACTACTTTCAAGTGGGATACCGTCGTCTGAGAAACCAACCGCACCAGCTTCTAAAAGTGCCTTAAAGTCAGTCAAATCTTGCCCATTAAAATTCTTGGTAATGGTCGCAACCGTCTTAACATTAATCTTCTCTTTGGCAGCTGACTGAAGAACTTCTTGCAAAGTCTCCACGTCTGAAATAGTTGGACTAGTATTAGCCATCATGACAACCGTGGTAAAACCACCTGCGGCGGCTGCTAAGGCACCAGTATGGATATCCTCCTTGTGGGTCTGACCGGGTTCACGGAAATGAACATGAATATCGACCAAGCCAGGAGCAACTACAAGACCAGTAGCATCAATTATCTCTGCTCCTTCTTCTTTAATCTCAGGTGCAATTTTGATAATTTCCCCATCTTGAACTAAGACATCACACACTTGATCCAAGCCAGACTTGGGATCCATTACACGACCATTTTTGATTAGTAGCATCTGCTTTCTCCTTTATTCATAGAAATCAACTTGGGTATCCAACAATTTATCCCCATCATAAACAAACTTGGCTGAAAAGAAGGGTTTATCCTCTAAAAGCCACTCAACAAAGGTATGGTCACCTTCCCAAGTCGGCTTACTCAAAACCTCATCATAGGGAACCCATTCTAGCGTTCCCTCGTTGCAATCAATCAAGTCACCCTCGAACTCCGTCACCTTAAAAACATATGTGTACCAGTCTAAATCTGGTGTAAATTCAGGAAAAGTGATGACACCTTTTAGAACTGGCTTGGCTTTGAGCCCTGTTTCCTCAAGGATTTCACGCGCCGCGCATTCCTGAGGGGTCTCACCTCGCTCTAGCTTACCACCCACACCAATCCATTTTCCTTCATGAACATCATTTGGCTTCTTATTACGGTGGAGCATAAGCAGTTCTTTCCCGTTATCAATGTAGCAAATCGTCGCTAACTGAGGCATATTCTCTCCTTATCTAAGCCAATCGATTGGCTCTTGTCCTGTCTCTTTTAAGAATGCATTGGCTTTGGAAAAAGGCTTGGAACCCCAAAATCCTCTATAAACTGACAAGGGACTGGGATGGGCTGATTCGATAATCAAGTGATGAGGATTGGTAACTAAGGCCTTCTTCTTACGTGCATAAGCTCCCCAGAGTACAAAAACGACTGGTCTATCTAGATGATTGACCACCTGAATCACAGCATCCGTAAAAGGCTCCCATATCTGACCAGCATGACCATTGGCCTGTCCAGCAGGAACTGTCAAACAAGCATTAAGAAGCAAGACTCCTTGCTCAGCCCAAGCTGTCAAATCATGAGATTTCTTGACCCCGATGTCATCTGACAATTCTTTCAAGATATTTTGCAAGGATGGCGGAGCTGGGATAGTGTCAGGTACAGAAAAACTCAAGCCCTGAGCTTGACCTGGTCCGTGATAGGGATCTTGCCCTAGAATCACCACCTTAACGTCTTCAAGCGTTGTTGTCAAGAGAGCCTGAAAAACCTTTTCTTTGGGTGGATAAACAGTCCCCTGAGCATAGACCTGCTCCATAAACTGATTGATTTTCCCAAAATAACCCTCAGGTAATTGCGCCTTAATCAAAGCATGCCAAGACGAGTGTTCCATAGCCAACTCCTTCATTTTTACTGCCTCTATTATAGCAAAAAGTGGCTATCTAAACCACTTTTTACAGTTTATCTAAACAATCCAGCAAGTCTTGGAAGGAATGGACTTCGTAAGTAGGCTGGGCTTGTGTGTGATTTTCGAGGTGATGAGGGTTGTACCAGATAGTATCAATCCCCGCATTATTGCCACCTTGAATGTCAGCTGTTAGGGAATCTCCAATCATCAGCGTCTCTTCTTTGCTAAAACCTGCAATATGTTGACCAATTTTTTCATAAAAAAGAGCATCAGGCTTTTGTGTTTGCAACTGTTCAGAGATAAAGACTTGATTGAAATAAGGTGCCATACCAGACTGAGCCAAACGCCCTGTCTGAATGGCAGTAATGCCATTTGTCGCAGCATACAAGTCATAATCTCGCTCGATGAGGCTATCCAAGAGTTCATGAGCGCCTGAAAAAGTTTGCCCCTGCTGGGCGAGGTAAAATTGGTAACGCTGAGCTAGAAAACTGCCATCTTTTTCCTGTCCAAAATGAGCAAATAAACGAGAAAAGCGCGTGTTAACCAGCT
>CAUPXP010000020.1:0-25715 GCA_963515455.1 Streptococcus mitis
CGACAGCATGTATTCCTTTCTTGGAAAACGATGACTCCAACCGTGCCCTCATGGGAGCCAACATGCAACGTCAGGCTGTGCCATTGATCAATCCTCAAGCACCTTACGTTGGTACTGGTATGGAATACCAAGCAGCCCACGACTCTGGAGCGGCTGTGATTGCTCAGTATGATGGTAAAGTTACTTACGCAGATGCTGACAAGGTAGAAGTTCGTCGTGAAGATGGTTCATTGGATGTTTACCACATCCAAAAATTCCGTCGCTCAAACTCAGGTACTGCTTACAACCAACGCACTCTCGTAAAAGTTGGCGATGTCGTTGAAAAAGGCGATTTCATTGCTGATGGACCTTCTATGGAAAATGGAGAAATGGCGCTTGGACAAAACCCAATCGTTGCCTACATGACTTGGGAAGGTTACAACTTCGAGGATGCCGTTATCATGAGCGAACGCTTGGTCAAAGACGATGTCTACACATCTGTTCACCTTGAAGAATACGAATCAGAAACACGCGATACAAAGCTTGGGCCTGAAGAAATTACTCGTGAAATTCCAAACGTTGGTGAAGATGCCCTTAAAGACCTTGACGAAATGGGGATTATCCGTATCGGTGCTGAGGTTAAAGAAGGTGATATCCTTGTAGGTAAAGTAACACCTAAGGGTGAGAAGGACCTTTCAGCTGAAGAACGTCTCTTGCACGCTATCTTCGGAGACAAATCTCGTGAAGTACGTGACACTTCTCTTCGTGTACCACACGGTGCCGATGGTGTCGTTCGTGATGTTAAGATCTTTACACGTGCAAATGGAGATGAGTTGCAATCAGGTGTTAATATGCTGGTTCGCGTCTACATCGCTCAAAAACGTAAGATCAAGGTCGGAGATAAGATGGCCGGACGTCACGGAAACAAAGGGGTTGTCTCTCGTATCGTTCCTGTAGAAGACATGCCTTACCTTCCAGACGGAACTCCAGTCGATATCATGTTGAACCCACTTGGGGTACCATCACGTATGAATATCGGTCAGGTTATGGAGCTTCACCTTGGTATGGCTGCTCGTACTCTTGGTATTCACATCGCAACACCAGTCTTTGACGGAGCAAGTTCTGAAGACCTTTGGTCAACTGTTAAAGAAGCTGGTATGGATAGCGATGCCAAAACAATCCTTTACGATGGACGTACAGGTGAACCATTTGATAACCGTGTTTCTGTCGGAGTCATGTACATGATCAAACTCCACCACATGGTTGACGATAAATTGCACGCGCGTTCAGTCGGACCTTACTCAACCGTTACCCAACAACCACTCGGAGGTAAAGCTCAGTTTGGTGGACAACGTTTCGGTGAGATGGAGGTTTGGGCTCTTGAAGCCTACGGTGCGTCAAATGTCCTTCAAGAAATCTTGACTTACAAGTCTGACGATATCAACGGACGTTTGAAAGCTTATGAAGCTATTACAAAAGGAAAACCAATTCCAAAACCAGGTGTTCCAGAATCCTTCCGAGTTCTTGTCAAAGAATTGCAATCTCTTGGTCTTGACATGCGTGTCCTAGACGAAGATGATCAAGAAGTGGAACTTCGCGACTTGGATGAAGGAATGGACGAAGATGTCATCCACGTAGATGACCTTGAAAAAGCCCGCGAAAAAGCAGCTCAAGAGGCTAAAGCAGCCTTTGAAGCCGAAGAAGCTGAGAAAGCAACAAAAGCGGAAGCAACAGAAGAAGCTGCTGAACAAGAATAAGCAGTTCACTTAGAATAGAAAGGGAAGAAATAGTGGTTGATGTAAATCGTTTTAAAAGTATGCAAATCACCCTAGCTTCTCCAAGTAAAGTCCGTTCATGGTCTTATGGAGAAGTCAAAAAACCTGAAACAATCAATTACCGTACTTTGAAACCAGAACGTGAAGGACTCTTTGATGAAGTCATCTTTGGTCCTACAAAAGACTGGGAATGTGCTTGTGGTAAGTACAAACGCATTCGTTATAGAGGGATTGTTTGTGACCGTTGTGGGGTTGAAGTAACGCGTACAAAAGTTCGTCGTGAGCGTATGGGGCACATCGAGTTGAAAGCTCCTGTATCTCACATCTGGTACTTCAAGGGGATTCCAAGCCGTATGGGCTTGACCCTTGATATGAGCCCTCGTGCCCTCGAGGAAGTTATCTACTTTGCGGCTTATGTGGTGATTGATCCTAAGGATACACCACTTGAGCACAAGTCTATCATGACAGAGCGCGAATATCGTGAGCGCTTGCGTGAGTATGGTTATGGATCATTCGTTGCCAAGATGGGTGCCGAAGCCATCCAAGACCTTTTGAAACAAGTAGATCTTGAAAAAGAAATTGCTGAACTTAAAGAAGAGTTGAAAACAGCTACTGGACAAAAACGTGTCAAAGCCATCCGTCGTTTGGATGTTTTGGATGCCTTTTACAAGTCTGGAAACAAACCTGAATGGATGATTCTCAACATCCTTCCGGTTATTCCACCAGATCTTCGTCCAATGTTGCAGTTGGATGGTGGCCGTTTTGCCTCATCTGACTTGAACGACCTTTACCGCCGTGTTATCAACCGTAACAACCGTTTGGCTCGTTTGCTTGAGTTGAATGCACCAGGTATCATCGTTCAAAATGAGAAGCGTATGCTTCAAGAAGCGGTTGACGCTTTGATTGACAATGGTCGTCGAGGTCGTCCAATCACAGGACCAGGTAGCCGTCCACTCAAATCATTGAGCCACATGCTCAAAGGGAAACAAGGACGCTTCCGTCAAAACTTGCTCGGTAAACGTGTTGACTTCTCAGGACGTTCCGTTATCGCCGTTGGTCCAACTCTTAAGATGTACCAATGTGGTGTGCCACGTGAAATGGCAATCGAACTCTTTAAACCATTCGTGATGCGTGAAATCGTTGCCCGTGATATCGTGCAAAACGTCAAAGCAGCTAAACGCTTGGTGGAACGTGGAGATGAACGTATCTGGGATATTCTTGAAGAAGTGATTAAAGAACACCCAGTGCTTTTGAACCGCGCACCGACCCTTCACCGTTTGGGTATCCAAGCCTTCGAGCCAGTCTTGATTGATGGTAAGGCCCTTCGCTTGCACCCACTTGTCTGTGAAGCTTACAATGCCGACTTTGACGGGGACCAAATGGCCATCCACGTACCGCTTTCAGAAGAAGCTCAAGCAGAAGCTCGTATCTTGATGCTAGCTGCTGAGCACATCTTGAACCCGAAAGATGGTAAACCAGTTGTTACTCCATCTCAGGACATGGTTTTGGGTAACTACTACTTGACCATGGAAGAAGCTGGTCGTGAAGGTGAAGGAATGGTCTTCAAAGACCGTGACGAAGCGGTTATGGCTTACCGCAATGGTTATGTTCATCTCCACTCACGTGTTGGTATTGCAACAGACAGCCTCAACAAACCATGGACAGAAGAGCAAAAACATAAGGTCTTGCTTACAACAGTTGGTAAAATTCTCTTCAACGACATCATGCCAGAGGGTCTACCATACTTGCAAGAACCAAACAATGCCAACTTGACAGAAGGCGTTCCTGCTAAATACTTCTTGCCACTTGGTGGAGATATCAAGGAAGCAATCAGCAATCTTGAACTCAACCCTCCATTCAAGAAGAAAAACCTTGGAAATATCATCGCTGAAATCTTCAAACGTTTCCGTACGACAGAAACTTCTGCCCTACTTGACCGTATGAAGAACCTCGGTTACCACCACTCAACTCTTGCAGGATTGACAGTGGGTATTGCCGATATCCCAGTCGTTGATGACAAGGCTGAAATCATTGAAGAATCACACAAACGTGTAGAACAAATCACAAAACAATTCCGTCGTGGTATGATTACAGACGACGAGCGTTACAATGCTGTTACAGCTGAATGGCGTGCTGCCCGTGAAAAACTTGAGAAACGTTTGATTGCCAACCAAGATCCTAAGAACCCAATCGTTATGATGATGGACTCTGGAGCCCGTGGTAACATCTCAAACTTCTCACAGCTTGCCGGTATGCGTGGTCTGATGGCGGCTCCGAACGGACGTATCATGGAATTGCCAATCCTTTCAAACTTCCGCGAAGGTTTGTCAGTACTCGAAATGTTCTTCTCAACTCACGGTGCGCGTAAAGGTATGACCGATACGGCCCTTAAGACAGCCGACTCAGGTTACTTGACTCGTCGTTTGGTTGACGTTGCCCAAGATGTTATCATCCGTGAGGACGACTGTGGAACTGACCGTGGTCTCTTGATCCGTTCTATCGCGGAAGGAAAAGAGATGATCGAGTCACTAGAAGAACGCCTCAATGGTCGTTACACTAAGAAAACTGTTAAACATCCAGAAACTGGTGCAGTTATTATCGGTCCAAATGAGTTGATTACAGAAGACAAGGCGCGTGAAATTGTCAATGCTGGTGTGGAAGAAGTGACTATCCGCTCTGTATTTACATGTAACACTCGTCACGGTGTCTGCCGTCACTGTTACGGTATCAACTTGGCGACTGGTGATGCGGTTGAAGTTGGTGAAGCAGTTGGTACAATCGCTGCCCAATCTATCGGGGAACCTGGTACACAGCTTACAATGCGTACCTTCCACACGGGTGGGGTTGCCTCAAATACCGATATCACTCAGGGTCTTCCTCGTGTCCAAGAAATCTTTGAAGCCCGTAATCCTAAAGGGGAAGCGGTTATCACAGAGGTTAAAGGACAAGTTACCGCTATCGAAGAAGATGCATCAACCCGTACTAAGAAAGTCTTTGTTAAGGGTGAAACTGGCGAAGGTGAATATGTCGTTCCATTTACCGCTCGTATGCGTGTCGAAGTTGGGGACCAAGTAGCGCGTGGTGCTGCTCTTACAGAAGGTTCTATCCAACCGAAACGTCTCCTTGCAGTCCGTGATGTCTTGTCAGTTGAAACTTATCTTCTCGGTGAAGTACAAAAAGTTTACCGTAGCCAAGGGGTAGAAATCGGTGACAAACACATCGAGGTAATGGTTCGTCAAATGATCCGTAAAGTCCGTGTCATGGATCCAGGTGACACAGATCTTCTCATGGGTACCCTCATGGATATCAATGACTTTACAGATGCTAACAAAGATGTCCTTATCGCAGGTGGAGTTCCAGCGACAGGTCGCCCAGTTCTTATGGGAATTACCAAAGCCTCACTTGAAACAAATAGTTTCTTGTCAGCAGCTTCCTTCCAGGAAACAACTCGTGTCCTTACTGACGCAGCTATCCGTGGTAAGAAAGACCATCTCCTTGGACTTAAAGAAAATGTTATCATCGGTAAGATCATCCCAGCGGGTACTGGTATGGCCCGTTACCGCAACCTTGAACCACATGCTATCAACGAAGAAGAATACCTTAATCCTCCAGTAGAGGAAGAAGGAAATGAAGAAACAACAGAAGTAGTTGTGGATACTGCCGTTGAAACTGTGGAAGAAACAGTAGAATAAGAGAGAATGAGAGAGCCTTCGGGTTCTCTTTCTCTTTTCTGAAAACTTTCTCCATTTTTCCATGAAATGTGGTAAAATAAAAGAAAGAAGCTGACAAAGGAGACGGGCATGGAACAAACATTTTTTATCATTAAACCAGACGGTGTAAAAAGAGGATTAGTGGGTGAGGTGTTGAAACGCATCGAACAACGTGGATTGACAATTGAAAAATTGGAGTTGCGTACAAAGGTTTCAGAAGAGTTGATTGATCAGCACTATCAGGACTTGGTTGGTCAAAGTTTTTACCCACCGATTCGTGAATTTATGACTTCAGGACCGGTTCTTGTAGGTATCATTTCTGGTCCCAAAGTAATCGAAACTTGGCGGACTATGATGGGTGCGACTCGTCCAGAAGAAGCTTTACCAGGAACGATTCGAGGTGATTTTGCAAAAGCTGCTAGTGAAAACCAAGCTATTCAAAATGTTGTACATGGTTCAGATTCAGAAGAGTCAGCTAAGCGAGAAATTGCTCTTTGGTTTTAAGAGTTGATTGACTAAATAGATTGGTTAAAAGCTCATTTGAATAGAAAGTATAGTCACATAAAAAAGAAAGGACTAACTTCGTCCTTTCTCGTTCTTAGCTTTTCTTCAATTTACTACAGTAGATAAACATACTGAATAGCTACTGTCTTGACTCATTTAATTCTTAAAAATTGATAGAGTTGACAAATGGTAGAAAAAAGCCCTTTTACTAAGTTAAGTATCAACTACAGTTACGATTAGCATTCGTTACTTAACCCACTCACCATTATAGTTTACGTAGTAACCATCTACTGTGGTATTAACAGCTAGAGCACCTGAACCATACGCATAGTACCATTTACCATTGACTTGGAACCAGCCTGTCTTCATATCTCCATTACTTGCATTTAGGTAGTACCAAGTTGAACCATCTTGATACCAACCAGTTGCCATAGCTCCTGATGAACGGAGATAGTACCACTTGTTACCAAGGTTTTGCCAACCAGTTTTCATATCGCCATTTGGCTGATCTAAATAATACCAAGTGGTACCTTCTTGATACCAGCCAGTTACCATTGCGCCTGATGAACGGAGGTAGTACCACTTATTGCCAAGTTGATACCAACCAGTTTGCATGATTCCAGTTTTTGGATCCAAGTAGTACCATGGAGCAGGTTTGCTTCTATCAATGTCAATAGTAACATGAAAATCTTGAGTCCAACCCTTAGCAACTTCACCAATTGGTAGTGGATTGTAAGAATCATCGCCAAAATTTCCTAGCTTATTTAAATAATACCAATTGCCGTCTTCATAAATCCAGCCTGTCTTTACAGCATAATTATTATCAAAATAATAAGTTCTCTTTTCAGCAGATAGAGGATATTGTTCACCGTATACTTTTCCTGTATTTTCAGACGTTTTTGCCTCTAGTACTTGTTTATCTGTTTGTTCTAGCAAAGCACCATCTTGTCCAAAATAGTACCACTTCTCCTGAAGGCCAATTTCGAAGACTGGACGATTATCAAATAAATCATCACGATAACCTGTTCCAGGAATTTCTAAGTATTGCCATCCAACTACCATTTCTCCTTTATCACCAAAATAGTAAGTTTTACCGTCTATTTTATGCCAATAGATTGCTTTATGATCATCTTTTACATAATATTTTCTATTATCCTTATCAACAAATTGACCACCTGTGGTATCCGCAAATACAGTATTTGTAGTTAGCAAACCAAAGAAAAATGCTGTTAGTCCAACTTGCATAGTTTTTTTTAAAAGTTTCATTTATATGTCCTCTAATATTAAATCCACTCACCAGATGAGGCGAAATTATAAACTTTACCATCGATAGTTTGGCTACCTGTAACCATTGCTCCAGAGGAGTTGAGATAATACCAATTTTCTCCTACTTTTATCCAACCTGTCTTCATATCTCCATTAGTAGGATCTAGATAGTACCATGTTGAACCATCTTTATACCATCCAGTCTTCATATCACCATTGGTCTTATCGAAATAATACCATCTTCCTCGTACATATTTCCAACCTGTGGACATTGAACCAGAGGTTTCAAGATAATACCATTTGCCATTTATACTTTGCCAACCTGTTTGTTTATTACTGTTCTTATAATAATACCAAGTATCACTAATCAACTTCCATCCATCAATTGAATGCCCTTGAATAACAGAATAGATGAAAGATAGAGCCTTCTCATTTAACTTAACAGCATAATTCATCTGTTCTGACTTACTCCCATTAGTATGAACTCCAACAATCCTATTATTAGAATCATATACTGCTGAACCACTAGCACCAGGTAAAGTATCTACTTGATAGAATAAAAAATCATTTGTATCTTGAAGTACCGCTTTTGTATCAGTATACATCTGCTTAATATGCTTATTAAAAGAAGGGTATCCTGTAATTGTTACATCTAGATTTTTAGTATTTTCTAAATTATTTGGAAGTCCTAACGTCCCTAATTGAGCACCAATCGGTTCTTCCAAAATTAAAACTGCTAAGTCATATGTAGTAAGCTCATCTGGATCAGTATTTCTAAATTCTTTTAAATAACGAACTTCTTTGACTTTTATTTCTCCAAATGGATTGCTATCTGGAGTAGCTGCAGGCATAATCTTTACTTCAGTTGCTTCTGTTTTAGACTCACGGTCATAAACGACATGAGCTGCTGTAATCAAAACATTGTCTTTGATAAAGGAAGCACTTCCTCTACTAATTACTATTGAATCTATATTTTTAAATGTTGCTTCTACATAAGCTGATGTAGAATAAGGATATTGTAAAGTATTTTTTACCTTAATTAAATCATTGTTACCAATAATGGCTTCTGACTGATTTGTATAATATTGACCATAAGTTGGTGAAACATTCGGAAGTGAAAAATTATTATTTCCTGGACTCTCTTGTAATGTTTCACTTACCTCATACTCCTCGCCTGTACTTGAAATAACAGTCAAAGCAGATACTGCCGGTAGCTGGCTTGCTAATAAAGTACTAGCAATAATTGAAATACCGAATTTGTGATAAAATGTTTTCTTCATTTTTATAATTCATTCCTTTCATTTCACTCAAGGCACAACACAGAATGAAAAAGTGTTGTGCTCTTTATTTTGTTTTATAATAATAGTCAGAAAGCCTATCACTACTACAAATCACGGGGAGGTGAATAAGTGAGTGGTATAGCCACTATCTCGCATTTTTATAGGTGCCATTCTTTCCATCAAGCACAAGAACTGTGACTAGGAGCACGTAAACTTATAATTGAATAAACAACTCGTTTGTGAAAGGAAAGGATAGGCAGACTCAAATTTGGTGAAGGGAGACTCTCGTGTTAAAAATTATTTATCCTAATTGTTGTGATATTGATGTGCATAAAACCTTTGTTATAGCGGTTATTGCCATCACCGACAAGCAAGGAATCACAACCTACCATCGTAAACGTTTCTCGACTTTTACAAATGGTTTAGTACAGCTACGAGATTGGCTAGAATACTATTCTTGCTTTGATGTCTGTATGGAATCCACCGGTAAATATTGGATTCCTGTCTTCAATATCCTTGATCCTTGAAAAATCCTGCAACATTTGCTTGGCTCACCCCAAGTATGTTAAAACTATCATCGCTATTTGTCGCAGATTATTGGTTGCCATCTACCATGTACTCCTAAAACAGGAGAGTTATAATCCAAGATTACAAGGTCTTACAGAAATAAGAAATTCAGATCAGACAATGTCTGTCCAAGATGCTGTTCGTTTTGCACAACAGCACGGATTCAAGGTGCTTGAATTTTAAAGGTTGGGTATCAAGACCTCTTTTTAGTGTGCCCAAAATTTAGAGAAGTAATCAATCAACTAACTTTTATTTTTTCAAACTTACCCCTACCATTTTTAATGAATAATAAAAGCGAATATACTAGAGACTAATTCTATTCCATTATTCTTTAATCAGCCTTTCCAACATCAAGTCCATTCGATTTTTTTTGTGATTGTACTCGAACTTCCAATTGTCTATTCTTCTGAACAAACTGTTGATAGGGAATTGTATTACCAAATGCAAGAACACTTAGTAATACAAATATAACTATTTTTTTAATTCCACGTTTTTTTCTCATGCAATGAAACCCCTTTCTGTTTCCTTGTTTTTATTTTAACAGATATATTTTATTTAGTCAATTGTTTTTATTATGTTTTGAACTTTTTTTTCTCATTATTACCATGAGGAATTATTTATTTCTTTAACTTGCTATTTTGAACTAAAAATTTTATAATGAAATTAAGCAAATAGGAAGGATTATTATCTTTAATGAATACACTCGCAGAGAAATTCAGATTGAAAAGAAAAGAGTTGAGACTCTCCCAACAAACTCTTGCAGAAGGAATTTGTGAACAAAGCCAGATTAGTAAAATTGAGAGAGGGCATTTCATTCCCTCCGCAGACCTTTTGTTCAAACTCTCACAGCGACTTGAAGTACCATTAGATTATTTTTTTAATGAACAAATTGAAATTAAATCTAATCTCTCTAATTTCAAGCAATTATCTGCTCGACTATTAGATGACAGAAATTATGACAATTTGGAATATATTTATAGAATAGAGATTGAACGAAGTACTTTTCTAACACTAGAAGACCGAACTTACCTTGAATGGATTAAAGCTATTATTGACTTCTATCAATATGACAGTAAGCGTGAGGCTATTTCTTCATTGGAAAATATATTATTAAAAGTCTCCTCAAATACTCTGATTTATTTAAAGGCATTGAATACTCTATCTAATTTCTATTCCTTAGTGGGTCGTGAACAAGAATATGAGGCAAACTACTTTCATTTAATGGAGTTATATCAGACAAAAAATTTTGAGCATCAAGAGTTTTTATTTGGCTACATCAGAGTTCGTTACAACTACGCTCACTACCTAGTGTCAAAGGAAAAATATAACGAAGCCATCCAAGAAGCTCTTGAGACGATTGAACTCTGTAAACAAAGACAGACAAGCTACCAACTGGCTCCTCTACTTATTCTTGTAGGAAATGCTGGAGCCAAATTTCTAGACAAAGAACAAGTCAAAAATTATTATATAGAAGCAAAAGAGTTATGTAAGATTTATAACAATCCTTTAATGTTGATGAAGATAGAAAATTATTTGAAGGAATTAGATACTGTTTAGTTAATCTTGACATTATAGTTTTTCTGAAACGTTAAATAACCTGTAAGGCTGATAGTGAAATGAATACTATCAGCCTTATTTCAAATTTATATTCTTCTAAAATCTCTTCAAACCACGTCAGCTCTAGCCGCAGGTTGCTCTTTGATTTTCATTGAGTATTAGTCTCTGGTGTTTGTTTAGCGTCTTAAAGAGACATTTGAGAAGATTGGAAACAGTTCCCTCTTTTCTCCTAGTATAATGATTGGTAGGAAGGGAGAGAAAAGATGAAATCAATGAGAATCTTATTTTTGTTAGCTTTAATTCAAATCAGTTTGAGCAGCTGTTTCCTATGGAAGGAATGCATCTTGTCCTTTAAACAAAGTACAGCTTTTTTCATCGGAAGTATGGTCTTCGTTTCAGGAATCTGTGCTGGAGTAAATTATCTTTATACTCGTAAGCAAGAAGTTCATAGTGTCCTAGCCAGTAAGCAGTCAGTGAAGCTTTTTTACAGTATCCTGCTCTTAATTAATTTGTTAGGAGCTGTTCTTGTCTTGTCAGATAATTTGTTCATCAAAAATACGTTGCAGCAAGAATTAGTTGACTTTTTATTGCCATCCTTTTTCTTTCTATTTGGGCTAGATTTGCTGATTTTTTTACCCTTGAAAAAATACATGCGCGATTTGCTTGCTATGCTAGACAGAAAAAAGACAGTGTTGGTGACTATTATGGCAACACTTCTCTTCTTAAGAAATCCAATGACTATTGTCTCACTTCTGATTTATATTGGACTGGGTTTGTTTTTTGCAGCCTATCTTGTCCCAAATTCTGTTAAAAAGGAAGTTTCCTTTTATGGTCATATTTTCCGAGATCTTGTATTGGTCATTGCTACGCTTATTTTCTTTTAGAGCAAGCCTGTTTTTATGGATGTTATGATGGTAAGTTTAGCAGGAAAATAGACACAAAAGAAAAGTTTTTGGTATAATAAGAGTATGTACACAAAAAATGAAGAAGAGCTACAAGCCTTAGGGGAACGCTTGGGTCATCTATTAGAAAAGAATGATGTTTTAATCTTAACTGGAGAACTGGGTGCAGGTAAAACAACCTTTACTAAGGGACTTGCTAAAGGTTTACAGATTTCTCAAATGATTAAAAGTCCGACCTATACTATCGTAAGAGAGTATGAAGGCAGACTGCCACTTTATCACCTAGATGTTTATCGAATTGAAGGAGATGCGGATTCTATCGACTTGGATGAGTTTCTCTTTGGTGGCGGAGTGACTGTTATTGAGTGGGGCAATCTCTTAGGAGATGCCTTGCCAGATACTTATTTAGAGTTGGAAATTCTAAAAGAAGAAGACGGTCGCAGATTACATTTCCAAGCAAAGGGTTTGCGTGCAGAAAAGCTTTTAGAGGAGCTTCAACATGGAGTATGAATTGCTCATTAGAGAAGCAGAGCCTAAAGATGCAGCTGAATTAGTGGCCTTTTTAAATTGTGTGAGTTTGGAGACAGATTTTACCAGTCTAGACGGAGATGGTATTCTCTTGACCAGTGAGGAGATGGAAATATTCCTCAACAAGCAAGCTAGTTCGGACAATCAGATAACCTTACTTGCATTCTTAAATGATAAAATTACTGGTATTGTAAATATTACAGCTGACCAGCGCAAGAGAGTCCGTCATATTGGAGATCTCTTCATTGTGATTGGAAAAAGATATTGGAATAATGGATTGGGAAGTATTTTGCTAGAGGAAGCGATAGAGTGGGCACAAGCAAGTGGCATTCTGCGTCGTCTCCAACTGACTGTCCAAACTCGTAATCAAGCTGCAGTCCATCTTTATCAAAAGCATGGCTTTATAATTGAAGGTCGCCAAGAGCGTGGAGCATATATAGAAGAAGGGAAATTTATCGATGTTTACTTGATGGGTAAACTGATAGATTAGTAGAAATATGGTTAAAAAAATTATTGGAATGGTATTAGCTTTTCTAGCTGTGACAGTTTTGGGTGTCGGTGTTTTTGCTTATACTATTTATCAGCAAGGCACACAAACCTTATCAAAGACCTATAAAAAAATCGGAGAAGAAACCAAGGTTATTGAAGCAACAGAACCTTTGACCATTCTGTTAATGGGGGTTGATACTGGGAATGTAGAGCGTACAGATCAGTGGGCTGGAAATAGTGATTCCATGATTCTCTTGACTGTCAATCCACATACTAAGAAGACCATGATGTTGAGTTTGGAACGTGATATCCTGACTAAAATTCAACATAAAGATGGTAGTATTGAAGAAGCGAAGCTAAACGCTGCCTATGCTGGTGGTGGAGCAGAACTTGCTATAGAAACGATTCAAAAGATGATGAATATCCACATCGATCGCTACATTATGGTTAATATGCAAGGATTGCAACAATTGGTCGATGCAGTGGGGGGTATTACGGTCAATAATACACTAGGTTTCCCGATTTCTATCAGTGACCAAGAAGAATTTAACACCATTTCTATCGGTGTTGGAGAGCAGACAATAAATGGAGAAGAAGCGCTTGTTTATTCACGCATGCGTTATCAAGATCCAGAAGGAGACTATGGTCGTCAAAAGCGCCAGCGTGAAGTCATTCAAAAAGTTGTTGAAAAAGTTCTTAGTTTGAATAGTGTCAGTCACTATCAGTCTATCTTAAAAGCCCTAAGTACTAATATGCAGACTAATATTGACTTATCTGCGACAAGCATTCCAAGCTTGTTGGGCTATAAAGATTCATTTAAAACCATTGAATCTCAACAATTGAAGGGCGAAGGAGAGATGTTGCAAGGTATTTCTTACCAGATTGTTTCGAGAGAGCATATGTTGGAAATGCAGAATATATTGCGACGTTCTTTGGGGCAAGAAGAAGTCACTCAGCTGGAAACAAATGTTGTCTTATTTGAAGATTTGTTTGGACGGGTGCCTGTTAGTGACGAAGACAATTAACTTTCTTACTATAAATAAAAAATCAATCGTGGGAAATTTCCTGCGATTTTTTCAAAAAAATACGAATAGATAGGTAGGAGGAAACATGAAAGCAGAAATCATTGCTGTTGGAACAGAGATTTTGACAGGACAGATTGTCAATACCAATGCTCAGTTTTTGTCGGAAAAACTAGCAGAGATTGGGGTAGACGTATATTTTCAGATGGCTGTAGGAGACAATGAAGCTCGTCTCTTGTCTTTGCTTGAAATTGCCAGTCAACGTAGCAGTCTGGTGATTTTGACAGGTGGTTTAGGGCCAACTGAGGACGATTTGACCAAACAAACTCTGGCTAAATTTTTAGGGAAAGAATTAGTCTTTGATCCTCAGGCGCAGGAGAAGTTAGATGTCTTTTTTGCCCAGCGACCAGACTATGCCCGAACACCGAATAACGAAAGACAAGCCCAAATTGTAGATGGAGCGACTCCACTGCCAAACGAAACAGGACTGGCTGTGGGAGGAATATTGGAAGTCGATGGAGTGACCTACGTTGTCCTTCCAGGTCCACCAAGTGAATTGAAACCTATGGTCTTAAACCACCTTCTACCCAAGTTAATGACAGGAAGCAAGCTATATTCCCGAGTTCTTCGTTTCTTTGGGATTGGCGAGAGCCAGCTGGTTACGATTTTGGCTGATTTAATTGATAATCAGACCGATCCTACATTGGCACCTTATGCAAAGACAGGAGAAGTCACTCTGCGTCTGTCAACAAAAGCTAGCAGCCAAGAAGAGGCGAATCAAGTGCTGGATATCTTGGAAAATCAAATCTTAGGTCGCAAGACCTTTGAAGGCCTTTCTTTACGAGACCTCTGTTATGGTTATGGAGAGGAGGCTAGCTTGGCCAGCATTGTGGTAGAAGAACTGAAAAAACAAGGGAAAACCATCACGGCTGCAGAGAGTTTGACGGCAGGGCTTTTCCAAGCCAGGGTAGCGGATTTTTCGGGAGTTTCAGGTATATTTAAGGGTGGTTTTGTGACCTATAGCTTGGAGGAAAAATCAAAGATGTTGGATATTCCTGCCAAGGATTTGGAAGAACACGGTGTGGTGTCTGAATATACAGCTCAGAAGATGGCTGAACAGGCACGAAGCAAGACCCAATCTGATTTTGGAATTAGTTTGACTGGAGTGGCAGGACCAGATAGCCTAGAAGGGCACCCAGCTGGGACAGTCTTCATAGGCTTGGCTCAAGAGCAAGGAACTGAGGTTATCAAGGTGAATATTGGAGGCAGAAGTCGAGCAGATGTACGACATATTGCGGTTATGCATGCCTTTAACCTAGTTCGCAAGGCTTTATTAAGTGACTAACTTTTGATATAATAGTAGATAGGTCTGAGGACCATTAGAATGTAGGAGAATAGAATGGCGAAAAAACCAAAAAAATTAGATGAAATTTCAAAAAAATTCGGGGCAGAACGTGAAAAAGCCTTGAATGACGCTCTTAAATTGATTGAGAAAGACTTTGGTAAAGGATCAATCATGCGTTTGGGTGAACGTGCGGAGCAAAAGGTGCAAGTGATGAGCTCAGGTTCTTTGGCTCTTGACATTGCTCTTGGTTCGGGTGGTTATCCTAAGGGACGTATCATCGAAATCTATGGACCAGAGTCATCTGGTAAGACAACAGTTGCCCTTCATGCAGTTGCACAAGCGCAAAAAGAAGGTGGGATTGCTGCCTTTATCGATGCGGAACATGCCCTCGATCCAGCTTATGCTGCGGCTCTTGGTGTCAACATTGACGAATTGCTCTTGTCCCAACCAGACTCAGGAGAGCAAGGTCTTGAGATTGCAGGAAAATTGATTGATTCAGGTGCAGTTGATCTTGTCGTAGTCGACTCAGTTGCTGCCCTTGTCCCTCGTGCGGAAATTGATGGAGATATCGGTGATAGCCACGTTGGTTTGCAGGCTCGTATGATGAGTCAGGCCATGCGTAAACTTGGTGCTTCTATCAATAAAACCAAAACAATTGCTATCTTTATCAACCAATTGCGTGAAAAAGTTGGGGTCATGTTTGGAAATCCAGAAACAACACCTGGCGGACGTGCTTTGAAATTCTATGCTTCAGTCCGATTGGATGTTCGTGGAAGCACACAAATCAAGGGAACTGGTGACCAAAAAGATACCAATGTCGGTAAAGAAACTAAAATCAAGGTCGTGAAAAACAAGGTAGCTCCACCATTTAAGGAAGCCTTCGTTGAAATCATGTACGGAGAAGGGATTTCTAAGACTGGTGAACTCTTGAAGATCGCAAGCGATTTGGATATCATCAAAAAAGCAGGAGCTTGGTACTCTTATAAGGATGAGAAAATCGGGCAAGGTTCTGAAAATGCTAAGAAATACTTGGCAGATAACCCAGAAATCTTTGATGAAATTGACCATCAAGTCCGTGTTCAATTTGGTTTGATTGATGGAGAAGAAGCTGCTGAAAGCAAAAAAGATGAAGTAGCTCAAGTAGACTCTGTGAATGAAGAAGTAACTCTTGATCTAGGCGATGAGCTTGAAATCGAAATTGAAGAATAAGCTGTCAAAGTAGTGGAGAAATCCACTGCTTTTTCGATTCGTTGTTCAAGATTTCAGATTGCCTATAGTTTGCTGTTTCTTGTCGCTCCTCTAGAAAGCTGATATAATAGCCTTATGAATAAAAAACGAACAGTGGACCTGATACATGGTCCGATTCTTCCCTCGCTTTTGAGTTTTGCCTTTCCAATCTTGCTGTCCAATATTTTTCAACAGCTCTATAACACTGCTGATGTCTTGATTGTTGGACGATTTCTTGGACAAGATTCTTTGGCTGCGGTTGGGGCAACGACAGCGATTTTTGACCTGATTGTAGGTTTTACTCTTGGTGTTGGCAATGGCATGGGAATTGTCATTGCCCGCTATTATGGAGCTCGGAATTTCACTAAAATAGAGGAAGCAGTAGCAGCTACCTGGATTTTAGGTGCTCTTTTGAGTATTGTAGTTATGCTGCTGGGATTTGTCGGTCTGTATCCACTCTTGCAATATTTAGATACCCCTGCAGAAATCCTTCCCCAGTCCTATCAATATATTTCTATGATTGTGACCTGTGTAGGTGTCAGTTTTGCTTATAACCTCTTTGCAGGCTTGTTGCGGTCTATTGGAGACAGTCTGGCTGCGCTTGGTTTTCTGATTTTCTCTGCCTTGGTCAATGTGGTTCTGGATCTCTATTTTATTACGCAATTGCATCTTGGAGTTCAATCCGCGGGACTAGCTACCATTATTTCGCAAGGCTTATCAGCGGTTCTCTGCTTTTACTATATTCGTAAGAGCGTGCCAGAACTTTTGCCTCAGTTTAAGCATTTCAAATGGGACAAGGCCTTGTATGCGGATCTTTTGGAGCAAGGTTTGGCTATGGGCTTGATGAGTTCAATTGTATCTATAGGCAGTGTGATTTTACAGTCTTCTGTTAATACCTTTGGTGCAGTGATTATTAGTGCCCAGACGGCAGCTCGACGCATTATGGCCTTCGCCCTTCTTCCTATGACCGCTATTTCTGCATCAATGACGACCTTTGCTTCTCAGAATCTAGGAGCTAAGCGACCAGACCGCATTGTTCAAGGACTTCGAATCGGCAGTCGTTTAAGTATGTTCTGGGCAATTTTTGTTTGTGTCTTCCTCTTTTTTGCCAGTCCGGCCTTGGTTTCCTTCTTGGCTAGTTCGACAGATGGCTACTTGATAGAAAATGGTAGTCTCTATCTGCAAATCAGTTCAGCCTTTTATCCTATTTTGAGTCTCTTATTGATTTATCGCAATTGTTTGCAGGGTTTGGGGCAAAAAGTCCTTCCTCTGGTATCTAGCTTTATCGAACTAATCGGGAAAATTGCTTTTGTGGTCTTGATTATCCCTTGGGCAGGCTATAGGGGAGTTATCCTCTGCGAACCCCTTATCTGGGTTGCCATGACCATCCAACTGTACTTCTCACTGTTTCGTCACCCCTTGATAAAAGAAGGCAAGGCCATCTTGGGAACCAAAGTGTCATCCTAGCTTGATTTACTGCATAAAATCTCTTTCCTCTAGTGAAAATCGAAAAAACTTGTGTTCTCCTCTTTAGTTTGGTCTTGAAAATAGTTTAACAGACTTTTGACTTCTTTTATATGATATAATAAAGTATAGTATTTATGAAAAGGACATATAGAGACTGTAAAAATATACTTTTGAAAAGCTTTTTAGTCTGGGGTGTTATTGTAGATAGAATGCAGACCTTATCAGTCCTATTTACAGTGTTAAAATAGTGCGTTTTAAAGTTCTATCTACAAGCCTAATCGTGACTAAGATTGTCTTCTTTGCAAGGTATAAATAAAGGAGTTTCTGATTCTGTATTGTAAAAAATGAGTTGTCTTAATCGATAAGGAGTAGAATATGGAAATTGATGTGAGTAAATTAAGAACAGATTTGCCTCAAGTTGGCGTGCAACCATACAGGCAAGTCCATGCTCATTCCACAGGCAACCGCAATTCAACGGTTCAAAATGAGGCTGACTACCATTACAGAAAAGATCCTGAATTGGGCTTCTTTTCTCACGTAGTTGGTAATGGTCGTGTTATGCAGGTAGGACCTGTTGATAATGGTGCCTGGGACGTTGGGGGCGGTTGGAATGCAGAAGGTTATGCACAAGTTGAATTGATTGAAAGTCATGAATCAAAAGAAGAGTTTCTGATTGACTATCGCCTCTATATCGAACTCTTGCGCAATCTAGCGGATGAAGCTGGCATACCGAAAACACTTGATACAGACGACTTGGCAGGTATCAAGACACACGAATATTGCACCAATAACCAACCTGACAACAACTCAGATCACATTGACCCCTATCCTTATCTTGCCAAATGGGGTATTAGCCGTGAGCAGTTTAAGCAGGATATTGAAAACGGCTTGAGGATTGAAGCAGGATGGCAACAGAACGATACTGGCACCTGGTATGTACACTCAGATGGTTCTTATCCAAAAGATAAGTTTGAGAAAGTCAATGGTACCTGGTATTACTTTGACGGTTCAGGATATATGCTTGCAGACCGCTGGAAGAAGCACATAGACGGCAACTGGTACTGGTTTGATCAGTCAGGCGAAATGGCTACAGGCTGGAAGAAAATCGCTGAGAAGTGGTATTATTTTGACACAGAGGGCGCTATGAAGACAGGCTGGGTCAAGTACAAGGAGACCTGGTATTATCTTGATAGCCAAAATGGGGATATGGTTTCCAATGCCTTTGTTAAATCAAATGATGGCTGGTATTACCTTAAAGAAGATGGTACGATAGCAGAGAAACCAGAATTTACAGTCGAGCCTGAAGGTTTGATAACAGTAAAATAATAATGGAATGTCTTTCAAAGCAGAAAAGCGCATATTATTAGGTCTTGAAAAGCATTAATCCTCAATTATTCCTATCTCACACTAACGAACTAAACAATTCAAAAATCACCAGAAAAGCTAGTTGGAATACTATCCTTCTGGTGATTTTTATTTTGAAACTTTTTATCTTTCCTCTTTGTGCTATTTTTCTCTCATTTCACAAACATTTCATATTTGAGTTTTATAATAAGATATAGCTTTCCAGTTTTTACTATACTTTGACATTCAAACATGTTATACTATGACTATCAAAGTAAATGAAAGGGGTTACGAACATGACGTCGGAAGAAATGTATTTGACAGAGCGGTTGGATGTACAGATAGCTCATTTTTTAAAGAAAAGTGTTCAACATCGTAGACGCTATAAGGTATTAAAAATAACAGAAATCGTGGCAGGTTTCCTCATAGCTGTTTTTTGTGCTATTCCTATGCCAGGTGATCGCTACCGTTTGATTTCGGTTGCCTTATCCAGTCTCGGTTTACTGTGTGAAGGGATTCTCAATTTGTATAATGCCAAGGAACACTGGATTTCTTACCAAAAGACTGCGCAACTCCTGGAGAGAGAAAAATTCCTCTATCAATGCCAAACGGAGAAATATGCAGGAAAAACCAAGGCTTTTGCTCTATTTGTCAAGACATGCGAAGGTATTATCTCAGAGGAAATCAACCAGTGGGAAAGTATCCAGTCAAAAGAAGTGGCAGCTAGTGCAGATGCTCCAGAGAAAAAAGAATAGGAGGTGGAGGAAATGTCTCAATCCAGCTACCTTTTGCCCTTGCTCTGGTTGAAAAAAGAAGCCGATAAGGAAAAGATGAGCGCAACTCAGTGCCAGATATTTTTCTTTTATTATCAAATGTTTGAACTCTTATTTGCTAGAGAAAGCGACTTGAGAGACTTATGTCTGGGAAGGCAAGGTTTTTATTTCTCGCAGTTAGAGAAAGATTTGCTTTCTGGAGTTTCCCACTTTCTAAAAAACTTGGAGGGAAAAGGGACTCTCAAGGCTAATCAAGAAGTATCAGCTCGCAAAGCTCTTTTTCTAGCCTTGACAACTAGCCAGTCAGATTGGCAGGAGTTAGCTCCTGTTTTTGATTTTTATCAGGCTGTCGGGAGGCTTGAACATCCTTCTCTCTTGAGTTCTCAGAACAGACAAGATCTGATGTGGATTTACCAGTCAGCTTTGGAGAAGGATTATAGTGTCAAGGTAATTGGCGACAAGCATTTTGTATTGAAGAGACAAGATGCTACTAAATTGACAGCGCGCCAAACTCAAACTTTGGAAATTCTGAGCCAATCAGAAGACTTGGTCAATCCTGTCTATGTTACATTAGGAGAAAAGGGGGTGCTCTTGCTTGATTAAGAGAGGAGATGTTGTAGCTCTTTATTTGCCTTTTCCAAGTATTAGTAGCGATTTGGCTGTGAAGAATCATATGTATATCTGTATTGACAACAGCATGACTAAAAACAAAGAGTTGGTTAAAAATCAGACCTTCAAACCAGCTCTCTTGACCAGACGTTTGGTCAAGAACTTTATGATAGAAGAGCCAGATTTAGCTCGTAATCCTTTTACAAGACCAACCTTGATTGACTTAGATAAGGTATTTATGTTGGATAATACGGTCATTCCGACTTCTTATCTAGCCAGACGGCGACGCAATGTCTCAGAAGAATTGTACGAGGAAATTTTGGATCACTTAGTCCAACCACGGCTGATTTCGCTGAACAAGTCTGAGTTTATGCAACTCAATCCAGGAACTTATTAGGAGGTAGAAGATGACAAATAAAGCAGTAAATGACTTTATACTAGCTATGGATTACGATAAAAAGAAACTTTTGACCCATCAGGGAGAGAGTATTGAAAATCGTTTCATCAAAGAGGGGAATCAGTTACCCGATGAGTTTGTTGTTATCGAAAGAAAGAAGCGGAGCCTGTCGACAAACACAAGTGATATTTCCGTGACGGCTACCAACGATAGTCGCCTCTATCCTGGAGCCCTTCTCGTAGTGGATGAGACCTTGTTAGAGAATAATCCCACTCTTCTTGCGGTCGATCGTGCTCCGATGACTTATAGTATTGATTTGCCTGGTTTGGCAAGTAGTGATAGCTTTCTCCAAGTAGAAGACCCCAGCAATTCAAGTGTTCGCGGAGCAGTAAACGATTTGTTGGCCAAGTGGCATCAAGATTATGGTCAGGTCAATAATGTCCCAGCTAGAATGCAGTATGAAAAAATCACGGCTCATAGCATGGAACAACTCAAGGTCAAGTTTGGTTCTGACTTTGAAAAGACAGGGAATTCTCTTGATATTGATTTTAACTCCGTCCATTCGGGCGAAAAGCAGATTCAGATTGTTAATTTTAAGCAGATTTATTATACAGTCAGCGTAGATGCTGTTAAAAATCCAGGAGATGTGTTTCAAGATACTGTAACGGTAGAGGGTTTAAGGCAGAGAGGAATTTCTGCCGATCGTCCTTTGGTCTATATTTCGAGTGTTGCTTATGGGCGCCAAGTCTATCTCAAGTTGGAGACCACGAGTAAGAGTGATGAAGTAGAGGCTGCTTTTGAAGCTTTGATAAAAGGAGTCAAGGTAGCTCCTCAGACAGAGTGGAAACAGATTTTGGACAATACAGAAGTGAAGGCGGTTATTTTAGGAGGGGATCCGAGTTCGGGTGCCCGAGTTGTAACAGGCAAGGTGGATATGGTAGAGGACTTGATTCAAGAAGGCAGTCGCTTTACAGCCAATCATCCAGGCTTGCCGATTTCTTATACAACTTCTTTTTTACGGGACAATGTAGTTGCGACCTTTCAAAACAGTACAGACTATGTTGAGACTAAGGTGACAGCTTACAGAAACGGAGATTTACTCTTGGATCATAGTGGTGCCTATGTTGCCCAATATTACATTACTTGGGATGAATTATCCTATGATTATCAAGGTAAGGAAGTCTTGACTCCTAAGTCTTGGAACAGAAATGGGCAGGATTTGACGGCTCATTTTACCACTAGTATTCCTTTGAAAGGGAATGTTCGCAATCTCTCTGTCAAAATTAGAGAGTGTACCGGACTTGCCTGGGAATGGTGGCGTACGATTTATGAAAAAACCGACTTGCCACTAGTGCGTAAGCGGACGATTTCTATTTGGGGAACGACTCTTTATCCTCAGGTAGAGGATAAGGTAGAAAATGATTAGGAGAGAAGAATGTTTGCGACAAAAAGAGGCGATGATCTCTCTGCGAATATCTGAAAGTTTATCTCTTGCCTAGCGATTTCCATTGGAGTATGCTCGTGATGTTAAAATAAGTCTATCAAACAGGATGTGTAAAAAAGTAAAAAGGGTAGTGAAACTCCTTGCTATACAGGGGATTAGCTACCTTTTGCTTGTTTTAGAAGTGCCAGTGTACTAGTCTAATTTCAGTATCATGTGAAATCAAAAAGAACATAAATTTCTGTTTCGGGAACATATAAATTATGGTTTTGTTTAGAAACTCTTCTATTGATTTCTTAGAATACAATAGTGCCTATAAGAACTGTTGAATTTCAAAGTATTTACTTGAACTATCATATGTCTGGAGTAGACTGTCAACAAAAGGTGCAGTATGATTGTTTTTGTCGCTTATATCTATAAACTCAAAACAGTAGCTTGAGCGGACTTTGTCAAACTTGGCTGAAACTTTCTATTTGCAGATAATGGTCTAGTTTGTTTTTTGAATGTTGATAAAGATAGAAAGGCAAGGCTATCTTGGCAACAAAAGTGTCATCCTAGCTCGATTTGCTGGATAAAATCCATTTCCTCTAGTGAAAATCAAAAAAACTTGTGTTATAATAAGAAAGATTAAAATGTGAAAAAAGGAGATTCCTAATGGGACGTAAATGGGCCAATATCGTAGCCAAGAAAACGGCTAAAGATGGAGCTAACTCTAAAGTATATGCAAAATTTGGTGTAGAAATCTATGTAGCAGCTAAAAAAGGTGATCCAGATCCAGAATCAAACTCAGCTTTGAAATTTGTTATCGACCGTGCCAAACAAGCCCAAGTGCCAAAACACGTTATCGATAAGGCTTTGGACAAGGCTAAAGGAAACACAGACGAAACCTTTACAGAAGGACGTTACGAAGGTTTTGGACCAAATGGTTCTATGTTGATCGTGGATACTTTGACTTCAAACGTTAACCGTACAGCGGCTAATGTCCGTGCAGCTTTTGGTAAAAATGGCGGAAACATGGGTGCTTCAGGTTCGGTTTCATACCTCTTTGACAACAAGGGTGTTATTGTATTTGCTGGCGAAGATGCGGATGCAGTCTTTGAGCAATTGCTAGAAGCAGATGTGGATGTGGATGATGTAGAAGCAGAAGAAGGTACAATCACTGTTTACACAGCGCCAACAGACCTCCACAAGGCTATCGTTGCCCTTCGTGAGTCAGGTATCCAAGAATTCCAAGTGACTGAATTGGAGATGATTCCTCAGTCAGAAGTGGAATTGTCAGGCGATGACCTTGAAACCTTTGAAAAACTTTACAGCGTTCTTGAAGACGACGAAGACGTACAAAAAATCTACACAAACGTAGACGGATTCTAATTTAACCTAGAGAACATGATCCTAAGTGAAAAAATCACTTGGGATTTTTTTGAATCAAGAAAATAGTTCTCTAGGAAACTTTTTCTTGACATCTTTTTTCAAAGTGGTAAAATAGTTCCCATGGAAACTTATTTAGTTCCTAGGAGAACTAAATGCAATGATTAGAAAGGGGTTAGTATGGATAAACCGATGTTAGTCTTTAAGCGTTTTGCTCATCAGATTCACCTGATGGTGCAAAAGGAAGCCAAACGTTGTGGTATTGAATTTATGGGTGGGCCTCAAGGTCAGGTTGTGCGTTTTTTGGATAATTGTGAGAAAAACCAAGACTTGGTCTTGATTAAAGATATCGAGCAGGAACTCAATATTACCAAATCTGTTGCGAGTAATTTGGTCAAGCGTATGGTGCAAAATGGTTTGGTGGAATTGGAGGCGAGTCCTAGCGATAAGCGGGCAAAATTTGTTCGTCTGACGGACAAAGCACGTTCTCAGATGCAACAGGTTAAGGCTTTTTTTGAACGAATAGACAAGCAGTTGATGGCAGACATTGATGAAGGTGAATTACTGATTTTTGAGAAAGTCCTCAATCAACTACAGGAAAATATCAAGGGAATAGGAGGAGATAATGAAGAAATTAGCTAAACGAATTAGTAGAAAAGAATGGGGGATGATTTTACTAGCCATTCTCTTTACCTGCTTTTCGGTCTATCTAGAGTTGGAAGTGCCGACCTATATCTCGAAAATTACGGATTTGCTGGGAAGTCAAGGAACCAACTTGGATGAGTTATGGCAACCAGCAGGTATGATGGTCGGAATGTCCTTTTTTGCCTTCTTGTCCGCAGTTGCAGTTGGATTTTTTGCATCCAGAGTGGCTGCTTCATACACTAGTAGGCTGAGAAGTGATATTTTTAACCGAGTTTTGGATTACTCGCAGACAGAGATTAAGAAATTCTCTATTCCCAGCCTCCTAACTCGTACCACTAATGATATTACTCAAGTTCAGATGTTGATTACCATGGGCTTGCAAGTGGTGACGCGTGGTCCGATTATGGCTATCTGGGCTATCGGGAAGATTTTAGGCCACTCAGAATACTGGCTATGGGCCGTACTTGTGGCAGTGATTGTCAATGTTTTGATGACAACAGTTTTGATGACGCTAGCCTTTCCAAAACAGTCCTTGATTCAGAGTCTGACTGATAAACTGAATAGCATTACTCGTGAAAGTTTAACAGGTATTCGCGTTGTTCGTGCCTACAATGCTGAAAAGTACCAAGATGAAAAATTTGCAGCAGCAAATGATGAACTGACACGCTTGAATTTGTTTGTCAACCGTCTTATGGCCATTTTAAATCCCATCATGATGGGGATTTCTAGTGGTTTGAGTGTGGCGATTTACTGGATTGGGGCCTATGTGATCAACGATGCTGCTCCGACAGCTCGTCTGCCTCTCTTTAGTGACATGGTTGTTTTCATGTCTTATGCCATGCAGGTTGTTATGGGCTTCCTTCTCATGGGAGCACTCTTCATCGTTCTTCCCCGAACTATGGTCTCTGCCAAGCGGATTAATCAGGTTCTAGATTTGCATTCTTCTATCCAAAATCCTGCTCAAGTGCAGTTTGCTGATGAAAATCTCAAAGGTCAGGTCGAGTTTAAGGATGTGACCTTCCGCTATGCTGCAAATTCGGAGGCGGTTATCGAGCATGTTAGCTTTAGAGCAGAAGCTGGTCAAACAGTTGCCTTTATAGGGTCAACGGGCTCTGGTAAATCTACTCTAGTCAATCTGATTCCACGTTTTTATGACGTATCAGCAGGAGAAATTCTAGTGGACGGAGTTAATGTTCAAGATTACGGTTTGGAAGATTTGCGTAATAAGGTTGGTTATATTCCACAAAAAGCTGTTCTCTTTTCAGGTGATGTCAAGGGCAATCTAGACTTTGGACGCAGTCAAGAAACACCGCTTAATGAACAAGCTATGTGGCAAGCCTTAGAATTGGCCCAGTCTAAGAACTTTATCGAAGACAAGGAAGCGGGCTTAGAGTCAGAAGTAGCCCAAGGAGGAACCAACTTCTCAGGTGGACAAAGACAGCGTCTGGCCATTGCGCGTGCTTTAGCTCGGAAGCCAGAAATCCTCATCTTTGATGACTCCTTCTCAGCCTTGGACTACA
>CAUPXP010000021.1:0-24520 GCA_963515455.1 Streptococcus mitis
TCGCTGAAAAAATCCAAGAATTCGAAGAAAAACACAATCACACTTACATGATGGGGTTTGAAGAAAGCTTCGGTTACTTGATTAAACCATTCGTACGTGATAAAGATGCTATCCAAGCTGTTCTTGTCGTTGCTGAACTTGCTGCCTACTACCGTTCACGTGGTTTGACACTTGCTGACGGTATCGAAGAAATCTACAAAGAGTATGGTTACTACGCAGAAAAAACAATTTCTGTTACTCTTTCTGGTGTTGATGGTGCTGAACAAATCAAAGCGATTATGGCTAAATTCCGTAACAATGCTCCAAAAGAATGGAACGCAACAGCTATCACTGTCGTAGAAGACTTCAAGGCACAAACTGCTACTGCTGCAGACGGTACCGTTACAAACTTGACAACTCCTCCAAGTGATGTGTTAAAATACACACTTGCTGACGGTTCATGGATTGCCGTTCGCCCTTCAGGTACAGAACCAAAAATCAAGTTCTACATTGCAGTTGTAGGTGAAACAAACGAAGAATCACAAGCTAAAATTGCTAACATCGAAGCAGAAATCAATGCTTTTGTAAAATAAAGACCTATAAAAGATGAGACTAACCAATCTCATCTTTTTTTCGTATCAAATCTAAGCAATTTTAGAAACTTTATGGCATACTAGACTTATCAATGAAAGCGAGGTAATCTCATGGAACAATTTTTAGATAATATCAAAGACCTTGAAGTCACTACAGTAGCGCGTGCGCAAGAAGCTCTTGATAAAAAAGAAACTGCAACCTTCTTTATCGGTCGTAAAACTTGCCCTTACTGCCGTAAATTTGCTGGTACTTTGGCAGGTGTCGTATCTGAAACCAAAGCTCACATCTACTTCATCAACAGTGAAGAACCAAGCCAACTCAATGAGTTGCAAGCATTCCGCTCACGCTATGGAATCCCAACTGTACCAGGCTTTGTTCACGTTGCAGATGGACAAATCAACGTCCGTTGCGACTCTTCAATGTCAGCACAAGAAATCAAAGAATTTGCAGGATTGTAAAAAAGCCACTCATCGAGTGGTTTTTAAATTGTCAAAATTACCTTTTTTCAATCAAATCTTGTATCATTCGATGTAGTTCTTCTATCTTTTCAGATTGTTTCTCTATTAATATTCTCTGACTAGACAATTCATCTTGAAGTTTATCAAGTTTTATCTGTTCATCTGGATTATCTTTTACAAAAAAGTTCGTCAAAGCACTTGTTAACATTCCTATTGTTCCAATACCGACAAGCATCAGTAAAACTGCTAGCCATTTCCCTAAAAGGGAAACTGGAACAATGTCACCATAACCAACAGTAGTTACTGTCACAAGAGCCCACCAAAGACTATCTGAGAAGGATTTTTCTTCAACTACAGATAAAATTGAACTTCCTACTAGAACGATAAAAATATTAACATACAAGATATAAATCAGGCCATTTGTCCGTAAGAATCTACTAATTTTTCTTTCTAATTTACCTGTAAGTCCAATTATTCTAAGTAAACGAGTCAGTTTCAGTAATTTTGTTAGTTTAACTAAACGAAAGATACGCCCTAATCGAAAAACTGTAAAAATAGCATTTAAAGGGAGAATAGCCAATAAATCAAAAATATTTTCAAGAATAAAGCGCCATTTTCTTTTAGTAATAAAAAAGCGCCAACTATAATCAATTACAAAAACACCCCAGATTACTAAATCAATAATACTATAAGGCGGATTATCCAAATCAATCATCTCAGAAAATCCAAGTAATACCAGAATAACAGAGATTAAAGCAAGTAAAATAATCGTTGTGTCATAATAATCCTTAAATAACCATTTTCTTTTCAAATTTTTACTATCCTTACTTTCTATACTGTTATTACTCAGCTTTAATTCAATAGATATCTCTCCGATGACCAACTTCTAGAGTAGCAACGACTAATTCATCATCTACAATTTGTACGATAACTCGATAATTACCAATTCTATAGCGCCATTGACCAACGCGATTACCAACCAAAGCCTTTCCATGTTGTCTTGGGTCTTTCAAAACATTGGTTTGTAAATAGTTTGTAATTAGCTTCTGCGTATAACGGTCCAATTTTTTCAATTGCTTGATGAAACGTCTTGTTGGAACTAATTTATACAAATTATTCATCCTCCAAGCCTAAATCATGCATCATTTCTTCCCAAGTAATGGGGTCAACTCCTTTTTCCAAGTCGTCTAAATACTCTTGATAGGCTAAATCTGCCACACGAGCATCGTATTCGTCTTCTAGAGCTTCAAGAGTTTTGGTGCGGATAAGTTCCGACAGAGAAACTCCTTCAAACTTAGCCATTGCTTTCATAAATGTTTTATCAGCTTCAGAAACTTTTAATGTAATAGTAGTCATCTTTTGCACTCCCTTTTTTAATGGTAACACCATTGTATTACTTTTTAGGTGTTCAGTCAATATAAAAAGAACACCTTCTCAGCGTTCTTTCTATATCTCTGTCAAGGGTGTTGCGGTATCTGGTGAGGTATCGTAAACCTTAAAGTCTACTCCAACTCCAAGATCAGCTTGTGCTAGCTGATTGACCATGGTCATGTGAGCCAGCTCCTTGATATTGTTTTCCTTGGATAGATGGCCAAGGTAGATTTTCTTAGTGCGGTTTCCCAAGGTACGAATCATTGCTTCAGCACCATCTTCGTTAGAAAGGTGACCCAGATCCGATAGGATTCGTTGTTTGAGTCGCCAAGCGTAAGATCCTGCTCGCAAAATCTCTACATCATGGTTGGACTCGATAAGATAGCCATCTGCATTTTCGACAATTCCTGCCATACGGTCACTGACATAACCTGTATCTGTCAAAAGGACAAAACTTTTATCATCTTTCATAAAGCGATAGAACTGCGGTGCAACTGCATCATGGCTTACACCAAAACTCTCAATATCAATATCTCCAAAGGTTTTGGTTTTACCCATTTCAAAAATATGCTTTTGCGACGAATCCACCTTGCCAAGATACTTGCTGTTTTCCATAGCCTGCCAGGTCTTTTCATTGGCATACAAATCCATACCATACTTGCGAGCTAACACACCCACTCCATGGATATGGTCTGAATGCTCATGCGTAATCAAGATGGCATCCAGGTCTTCTGGTTTGCGGTTAATTTCAGCAAGTAGGCTAGTAATCTTTTTACCAGACAGCCCTGCATCCACTAAAAGCTTCTTTTTTGGGGTTTCCAGATAAAAGGAATTTCCACTGGAACCCGACGCTAAAATACTGTATTTAAAGCCTGTTTCACTCATTCTAGTCTTCTACTTCGTCCTCCCATACTTCTTCTTTCACTGCATCCTTATCATAAGGAAGAACAATGGTAAAGGTTGATCCCTTGCCATATTCACTCTTGGCCCAAATAAAGCCCTTATGTTGTTTGATAATTTCTTTGGCAATAGACAGTCCTAGACCTGTACCACCTTGGGAACGACTTCTAGCACGATCCACACGATAGAAACGGTCAAAAATACGTGGTAAATCCTGCTTGGGAATCCCCAATCCCTGGTCTGAAATGGATAAAATCATCTGATCATCAGTCGTCTTCATGGTCACTGTGATTTTCCCACCATCTGGCGAATACTTGATGGCATTGTTGAGAATATTATCAATCACCTGTGTCATCTTATCTGTATCTATCTCTATCCAGACTGAGGTAATGGGGTAATCTCTCACCAGTTCGTATTTCTTCTCTTCATCCTGCCCTCTTATCTGATCAAAACGGTTGAGGATAAAGGTAATAAAGGCAGTGAAGTTAATCAGTTCCACATCCAAGTGACTGGTGGCGTTATCAATCCGTGAAAGATGAAGGAGGTCCGTCACCATGCGCATCATACGGTTGGTTTCATCAAGAGAAACCTTGATAAAGTCTGGTGCTACAGTTTCACACAAAGCTCCCTCATCCAAGGCTTCAAGATAAGATTTAACACTGGTTAAGGGTGTCCGTAGCTCATGGCTAACATTGGAAACAAAGAGTCTTCGTTCGCGTTCTTCCTTTTCCTGCTCCGTCGTATCATGCAAAACAGCCACCAAACCTGAAATAAAGCCAGACTCTCTACGTATCAAGGCAAAGCGAACTCGAAGGTTCAAATATTCACCATTGATGTCTTGGGAATCTAGCAACAATTCTGGACTCTGGGTAATCAAATCACGCAATTCATAGTCTTCTTCTATCTTAAGTACTTCCAAAATGCTTCTATTCAGAACATCTTCTTTAACCAGCCCCAGTTGCTTCTTGGCTGTATCGTTAATCATGATAATCTGACCCCGACGATTGGTCGCAAGGACCCCATCTGTCATATAAAACAGAATACTATTTAGCCTCTTACTCTCTTGTTCTAGATTTTCCTGAGTGAGACGAATAACCTCCGACAAGTCATTCAAATTATTGGTAATGTTGGTGATTTCAGACCCACCTTGCATATCAAGAACCTTGGAATAATCTCCTGCAATCAAATCTTTAACCTTTTGATTGATTTGCTTCAACCGAATATTATCACGCCTATTCTCCAGTAATAGGAGGGTCACAACAAGGATGAAACCTAACAAAATCAGGATAAAGATAAAATCTCTGGTAAAAATGGTTTGTTTCAGTAAATCAAGCATTATTTCTCATGTAATACCCTACACCACGGCGCGTCAAGATATACTCTGGTCGGCTGGGTGTATCTTCAATCTTCTCACGCAGACGTCGGACAGTCACATCAACCGTACGGACATCACCAAAATAGTCATAACCCCAGACAGTCTCAAGCAAGTGTTCGCGCGTGATGACTTGACCTGTATGCGATGCCAAATGATACAAAAGCTCAAACTCACGGTGGGTTAAGTCTAGTTCTTCGCCATATTTTTTAGCCACGTAGGCATCTGGAACAATTTCTAAATCCCCAATTTGGATAGGCTGAGGTTTGCTATCTGCTTCCTGCCCATCTACTGGCATAGGTTGAGAACGACGCAGCAAAGCTTTAACACGCGCCTGCAACTCACGATTGGAGAAAGGTTTGGTCACATAGTCATCTGCTCCAAGCTCTAAACCGATAACCTTATCAAATTCACTGTCTTTAGCAGAAAGCATGATAATAGGTACACTGCTGGTCTTGCGAATGGTCTTAGCAACTTCTAAACCATCAATTTCCGGAAGCATCAAATCCAGAATAATAATATCTGGCTGCTCTGCTTCATATTGCTCTAGCGCTTCACGACCATTAAAAGCAGTTACAACCTCGTAACCTTCCTTGGTCATATTAAACTTGATAATATCCGAGATTGGTTTCTCATCATCTACAATTAGTATTTTTTTCATTTGTTCACCTTTTTCTCTACTATTATACCAAAAAAATAGCAAGAAGACACAATAGCTAGTCTTTGCTACTGTCTAAGTTGGCTTTTGCATAAGCCTGCCAGATTTTTTGTTGGGGTTTGGCAAGTGGGACATCCTTGAACTCTTCTGGTGAAAGCCAGCGAACTTCTCTATCTGAAAAATCATGAAAGTCACTCACCTGACCTGCTACAATCTGTACATGCCACTTTCGATGGCTAAAGACATGCTTGATAGTCTCAAAATAAGTATCAAACCAATCAACATCTAGATCATAGTCCTGCTGGAAACTCTCCTCTGGACTGGGGCCAAAGTTGACACTTTCTTCTGCAACCTGATGAAAGAGGTCAAACTGCTCCTCTTCCGAAAAGTCATCTACTTCTACCAGTGGGAAATGCCAAAATCCTGCCAATAGCTTTTCACTTTCATTTTTTTCAAGTAAAAATTGTCCCTGAGAATTTTTCACAACTAAGGCTTTAAGATAAATTGGGACAGGCTTTTTCTTGGGAGCCTTGATTGGATAACGGTCCATGGTTCCATTCTGATATGCAGCACTAAAGTCCTTCACCGGACTCTCTTCTGGCCTAGGATTTACAGGCGCCTCAATATCAGATCCCAAGTCCATCAAAGCTTGATTAAAGTCGCCTGGCCGTTCTGGGTCAATCAGGATTTCCATCATTGCCTGAAAAATTTTTCGATTACTTGGAATCCCAATATCGTGATTGACTTCAAACAGACGCGCCAAGACCCGCATGACATTACCATCTACAGCTGGCTCTGGCAAGTTAAAAGCAATACTGGAAATGGCTCCTGCTGTGTAAGGTCCAATCCCTTTCAAGCTGGAAATTCCTTCATAGGTGTTTGGAAATTGACCACCAAAGGCTGTCATAATCTGCTGGGCTGCAGTCTGCATATTGCGAACTCGAGAATAATAACCCAAACCTTCCCAAGCCTTCAACAAACCTTCTTCAGGTGCAGTTGCCAAACTTTCCACTGTTGGAAACCAGTCCAAGAAACGTTCGTAATAAGGAATAACCGTATCCACCCTAGTCTGCTGGAGCATAATTTCAGATACCCAGATATGATAAGGATTTTTACTTCTACGCCACGGTAAATCTCGCTTGTTTCCATCATACCAGTTGAGGAGTTTCTGACGAAAAGAAACAATCTTCTCCTCCGGCCACATGACAATACCGTATTCTTTCAAATCTAACATATCTCTAGTATAACACAGAAGATTCTAACTGTCCTTTTCCTAGTATTAAAAAGCCTCTTTCCAAAGGAAAGAGGACTAAATCTTATTGATGAACAGCTTGGGCTGCTGTGATAAGGGTCAACTTGTAAACATCATCTGCATTACATCCACGAGAGAGGTCGTTAACTGGCTTGTTCAAACCTTGTAAAACAGGTCCAACGGCCGCAAAGCCACCAAGACGTTCTGCCATCTTGTAACCAATATTTCCTGCCTCGATACCTGGGAAGATGAAGACATTTGCTTGACCAGCTACTGTACTTCCCGGAGCTTTAAGAGCTGCAGTTTCGGGAACAAAGGCCGCATCAAATTGCAACTCGCCATCGATTTCAAGGTCAGGGCGCAAGTCGTGAGCAATTTTAGTTGCTTCAACGACCTTATCGACGCTTTCACCAAACCCTGAGCCTTTAGTAGAATAGCTTAGCATGGCAATTTTAGGTTCGATGCCAAACATTTTAGCTGTGATTGCTGAGTTGATGGCAATTTCAGCCAAGGCTTCTGCATCAGGATTGATATTGATTGCACAGTCTCCAAATAGATAACGTTCAGAGCCACGAACCATGAGAAAAGCACCTGAAGTACGAGTTACATTTGGACGAGTTTTGATGATTTGTAGGGCTGGACGAACTGTTGAAGCAGTTGAATGAATCGCACCTGACACCATTCCATCAACCAAGCCCAAGTAAACCAACATAACACCAAAGTAGTTTACATCTTCAACCAAAACCTTGCGTGCATCTTCTTCAGACATTTTGCCCTTGCGACGCTCCACTAGAGCAGCAACCATTTCTTCAAATTGAGGATAATGTTGAGGGTCAATAACTTCATAACCATCCATAATCCCTTCAATTTCAAGATAAATTTTAATTTTTTCAGGATTTCCAAGCAAAACAGGAATCACTTCTGTTTCTTTTACCAAGCGTTTAGTCGCTTGAAGAATACGTGGCTCTTCCCCTTCAGGGAGAACGATACGAGCATTTTTACCAACCAAGTTGGCTTTGAGACTTTCAAAAACTTCCATGAGTTTTCTCCTTTTAGATAATAATTATACTCTGAATCGGTTTTTATAGAGTATTAGTTGATAACTGGGTAATAAGGTTGCTAAAATCATCCGGCAAGGAACTTTCTAACTGCAAGTCTTGCTCTAAAAATGGATGATAGAAGGATAGGTAGTGGCAATGCAGGGCCTGACGTTGAATGCCGTCGTCCAGACTACCTCCGTACAAATCATCTCCCAACAAAGGAAAACCAATATGAGAAAAATGGACTCGGATTTGGTGGGTTCGACCAGTATGCAGGCGAATGTCGACCAAGTGAATATTTCCATAGGAAGCGACAATCTTGTAGGAAGTATGGGCATACTTCCCACCTTTTGCCACTCGTCTGGTAATAATAGAGTCTTCATCACGCGCAATCGGGGCAATAATTTCCCCCTCTGACTCCAAGTGACCATCACCTTTAACCAAAGCAAAGTAGCGTTTCTCGATAGATTTCTTCTGCAACTGCTTGTCTAATCGTGCATGGGCATAGCCATGCTTGGCAAAGAGCATCAAGCCAGAAGTGTCCCTATCAAGTCTGGTCACAATGTGAACCTGCTGATTTTCATAATTTTGCTTGACATAGTAACCCTTAATAAAATTGGCAATGGTATTGGAGTGGTTAACACTAGGAATAGAAGCCACTCCATAGGGTTTATTCAAGACTAGAAAGTGGTCATCCTCATAGAGAATATCCAGTGGGCGCTCGATAGCTTCTAAAGTTGCAAAGCCTTCCTCAGCGGGAATATCAATGGTAACGCGGTCCCCAATATCCAATAGATAGGTTGCATTTTGCGGTTGGTCATTGACCAGAATAACCCCACCTCGAAACTTAATCTTAGCTAGCAATCCCTTAGAAACCTCGTGCTTTTTCAAAAAGGTCTTAACCTTGACATGTTCATCTGCGATAAATTCAAACCTCATTCGTCCACCTCGCCGATAAAGGCATCCTTAACGCGGTTCCAGAAGCTGGTATGGCTAGGAGTCGCGACAAAGTGAATCTTATGATGATCAATTTGATACTCGATTCGCTCGATACTACGGAAAGAATAAACACTATTGTCAACCGAAATGGTGTGGTAATCATTTCTTGTTGGAATGAGTTCAATCTTATCCTTCTTAGGCACAATAATGGAAGAGCCCAGCGTTCGATAGACACGATTATTAAGGCTGGCAATCTCCGTTAATTGCAAAGCTTCAATGGTAGGGTGTAAAACAGCACCACCAAGAGACTTGTTATAGGCAGTACTACCAGTCGGTGTCGAAACTGTTAGCCCATCTCCACGAAAACGTTCAAAGGGAACACCATTGATGACAATATCTGCCACCATGGTTCGATCAGACCTGCGAATGCTGGCTTCGTTGAGGGCACGAAAAATCTTGACCTCTCCATTTCCAAGAAAAACCTTCACATTTAGAACAGGGTAAGAAACCCTTGCTCCGGTATCTAGCTGCAAATTGGTCATTAACTTATCCAACTCAAAATCACGATAATCGGTATAAAAGCCCAGATGTCCTGTATGAAGACCGATAAAGCGTACCTTATCAAGTTGGTCTTCGTACTTATGAAAGGCCGACAAGAGCATGCCATCTCCACCAATGGAAATGACAATGTCCGGACTGCTATCATTGAGTATAAACTGATTTCTCTTCAAACGATCTCGCAATTCATATAAAACCCTTTGGCTCTGCGGTTTTCTATTGGCTATCAGGTCAATTCGTTTACCTGTATTCTTCATCTGTATCGTCACTGTTTCCTACACCGTCATTTAATTTTCTACTCAAGGGATCAAAAAGTGCCTGGGCTTCTTGGATATCATCACGAATTTTACCCATTTCTTCATCCAACTGATGGGCGATTCTAGCTGTAATTTCCAGTCGCTTCTTAATCTCCTCTGGGAAATCCCCTTGGTACTTGTAGTTGAGAGAATGTTCTATCGTTGCCCAAAAATTCATGGCCAAAGTACGAATTTGAATTTCTGCCAAAATAGTCTTAGCTCCATTGATGGTATCAACCGTATATTCTACTACCACATGATAGGAACGATAGCCTGATGCTTTTCTATGAGTAATGTAATCTCGCTCCTGTATGATTCGCATATCCTGACGCTTGTGCAAAATCTCCACTACTTCCTTGACGTCATCTACAAACTGAACCATCACACGTAAGCCAGCAATATCCTGCAAATCGTGTTCCAAGGTCGCATAAGTAATGCCACGACGAGCCATTTTTTCCTTGATACTTTCAATTGGCTTGACTCGACCAGTCACAAACTCAATCGGAGAATGCTTATTTTGCTTACGATATTGCTTACGAATACCACGTAGTTTAATCTTTAACTCACCAACAGCTTGAATGTAAGGATCTAGAAATTCTTCCCATTCTAAGGTCATATATTCTCCCTTGTTCTCATATTATCCTTCAAAAATATCTTTGATTTTTTCTCCAGATTCATATACAATAAATACAATGCTTATTATACCATAAATCCGCTTTCAACGATAAAGAAAAGGTAAGAAAAATGAAACATTTAGAAATTGAATTGAAAACACTCTTGAAAAAAGATGAATACAATCGTCTAAAAGAGAAGTTCACAGACGTCACTCCTGTTCTTCAAAAAAATTACTACATGGACACGCCTGATTTTGAACTGCGAGAAAAGAAAGTTGCTATGCGCATTCGAACCTTTGAAGACTGGGCAGAATTGACACTCAAAGTCCCACAAAGTGTCGGAAACATGGAATACAATCAAAAATTGCAACTAAAAGATGCTGAAAACTATCTGAGCAAGAAAGAACTTCCTCAAGGGCTAGTACTGGATGAATTGGCGAAACATGGTATTAAAACTAGTGAATGGCAGATTCTTGGTTGTCTAACAACGCTTCGCTATGAAATGAAGACAGCTATTGGTCTCATGGCACTGGATGAGAGTCAGTACTTTGATATGACAGATTATGAATTAGAGCTTGAAGTGGAAAATCACGAGCAAGGAAAACAGGATTTCCAGCAATTTTTAGAGGAAAATCAGATTTCTTATCAAAAAGCTCCCTCAAAATTGGTCCGATTTGTCAAAAGCATGAAAAATAGCTGAAATAATCTCCATTTTTTGATAAAATAGAAAAGATAAAATACAAAAATCCCAGTTCATATAGGCTAGGCAGATATGACTAAGATTTAAAAAGTTTACAGAGGACGGTCTATAATGTCAGATAGAAAAAACATGAAACTTTTCGCACTCAACTCTAACCAAGAGATTGCACAGAAAATTGCACAAGCTGTTGGTGTACCGCTTGGAAAACTATCATCACGTCAATTTTCAGACGGAGAAATCCAAGTGAATATCGAAGAAAGTGTCCGTGGTTATGATGTTTACATCATCCAATCAACAAGTTTCCCTGTTAACAACCACCTAATGGAATTGCTAATCATGGTCGACGCTTGTGTGCGCGCAAGTGCCCATAGTATTAACGTTGTCCTTCCTTATTTTGGCTATGCACGTCAAGACCGCATTGCTTCACCTCGTGAGCCACTTACAGCAAAACTAGTTGCTAATATGCTGGTTAAGGCTGGGGTTGACCGTGTCCTTACCCTTGATTTGCATGCTGTTCAGGTGCAAGGCTTCTTTGATATTCCTGTTGACAACCTCTATACAGTTCCTCTATTTGCAAAACATTACTGCGATAAGGGCCTACTCGGTTCAGATGTTGTTGTCGTTAGCCCTAAAAATTCAGGTGTCAAACGTGCTCGTAGCTTGGCTGAGTATCTTGATGCTCCTATCGCCATTATCGACTACCCTCAAGACGATGCAACTCGCAACGAAGGTTATATTATCGGTGATGTTGAAGGTAAAAAAGCTATCTTGATTGACGATATTTTAAATACAGGACGTACCTTCTCTGAAGCTGCTAAAATCGTTGAACGTGAAGGAGCTACAGAAATTTATGCTGTTTCTAGCCACGGTCTCTTCGTTGAAGGAGCTGCTGAACTTCTTGACAATACTAAGATTAAAGAAATTCTTGTGACTGATTCAGTAGCAACAAAAGAAAAAACTCCTAAAAACGTATGCTACATCACTGCTAGTGAGTTAATTGGTGATGCTATCGTCCGTATCCACGAAAGAAAACCAGTCAGCCCACTCTTTGCCTACAACAAAAAGAAATAAGGTGATTCTTTGATTTATTTGGACAATGCTGCAACGACTCCCATGTCAGCAGTTGCTATTTCAGCGATGACCAAGGTTATGCAAGAAACCTATGGAAATCCTTCTAGTATTCATGGTCATGGTCGTCAAGCTGGTAAACTCTTGCGAGAAGCCCGTCAAGAACTAGCTCAGTTACTGGGGACAAAACCTCAACATATCTTTTTCACTTCTGGTGGGACTGAAGGAAATAATACTGCCATCATTGGCTACTGCCTTCGTCACCAAGAACAGGGAAAACATATCATCACAACAGCCATCGAGCACCATGCTGTTCTTGAAACCATTGATTACTTGGTTCAACACTTTGGTTTCGAAGCAACCATTATCCAACCCGAAAATCAAGAAATCACAGCCCAGCAAATTCAAAAGGCCTTACGTGACGATACAATCTTGGTTTCTACCATGTTTGCCAATAACGAGACAGGAAACCTACTTCCCATTGCTGAAATTGGCCAAATACTCCAGCAACACCCTGCTGCCTATCATGTCGATGCAGTTCAGGTTATTGGTAAAATCCCCATACACCCAGAAGAATTGGGCATTGATTTTCTCACTGCTTCTGCCCATAAATTCCATGGTCCTAAGGGAATCGGCTTTCTCTACGCATCTAGCATGGACTTTGATTCCTATCTTCATGGCGGAGACCAAGAACAGAAAAAACGTGCAGGGACTGAAAATCTGGCTGCCATCGTAGGCATGCTTGCAGCTCTAAAAGAAGACCTAGAAAAACAAGAAGAACATTTTCAACATGTACAAAATTTAGAAACTGCCTTTCTGGCAGAGCTAGAGGGAGTTCAGTATTACCTGAATAGAGGCGAACACCATCTCCCTTATGTTCTCAATATTGGATTTCCTGGCCAGAAAAATGACCTCTTACTCCTTCGTCTAGATTTAGCTGGAATTTCAATCTCTACTGGCTCAGCCTGTACGGCAGGTATTGTCCAATCCAGCCATGTTCTTGAAGCTATGTACGGGGCAAATTCAGAACGCCTGAAGGAATCCGTTCGTATCAGTTTCTCGCCACAAAATACTGTTGAAGATCTACAAACCCTCGCAAAAACCTTAAAAGAAATTATCGGAGGTTAGCCATATGGCATTTGAAAAAACCATTCAGTTAAAAAATTGTCGTTACGACTACACTCTTAGCCCTTCTGTTAAAAAATTCACCCTCAAGGACAATACTTTTTTTGAGACAAAGGTTGGTAACTATGAACTGACTCGCCTACTTGAAAAGGTTCCAAACAGTGGTGAAGGATTCCAACTCAAAATCATCATTAACAAGGAACTTACAGGAGCTAAAATCAATATCACTGACAAGTTTGGGCTTCGTCTGGTTGATATTTTCAAATCAGAAGACCACCACATTCATCAGGAAAAATTCTACTTCCTCATGGATAGCTTAGTAGAACGTGGTGTCTTTACAAAATCTGAAAGATAGGTCCCATATGTTTGAACTGACCTATAAAGACAGCTATCATGTAGAGCGGACTCTCAAGTATGAAGATTATGAGGCACTCATGCTGGCTTTGTCAGGATGTGTGACCCTGCCAGATACACTTTATGTAACTTCTCTGACTTTTAATGGCCAGAAAGTTTATCAGGGTCTGGTCGGAGACCTCTACCGTTTTCTATCACATGCAGATTTTTTACATCAAAACTAAGATTTTTCTTAGTTTTTTCTTGTTTTTGTTGATTTTTTCACAATGTTTCTATAAAATAGAAGAATAGAAAGGTTGTGATTTTGTGAAAGATAAACAGTCTGCTATTCCAAAAGCTACAGCGAAAAGACTCTCTCTCTACTATCGAATTTTTAAGAGATTTCATGCAGAAAAGATTGAACGTGCCAACTCTAAACAAATTGCAGAGGCCATCGGTATTGATTCCGCGACCGTACGTCGTGATTTTTCCTATTTTGGTGAACTAGGTCGTCGTGGTTTTGGCTATGATGTCAAAAAACTGATGACATTTTTTGCCGATTTACTCAATGATAACTCCATTACCAATGTCATGCTGGTTGGTATTGGAAATATGGGCCATGCCCTTCTCCACTACCGCTTCCACGAACGTAACAAGATGAAGATTATCATGGCTTTTGACCTAGATGACCATCCCGAAGTCGGTACCCAAACTCCTGATGGAATTCCCATTTACGGGATTTCTCAAATCAAGGATAAAATCAAGGATGCTGATGTGAAGACTGCTATCCTGACAGTTCCCAGCGTCAAGTCACAAGAGGTTGCCAATCTCTTGGTGGATGCTGGTGTGAAAGGAATTCTTAGTTTTTCACCAGTCCATCTGCATTTACCAAAAGATGTGGTCGTTCAGTATGTCGATTTGACAAGTGAACTCCAAACCCTCCTCTATTTCATGCGAAAAGAGGATTAGAAAGCGAAAATCATTTTATGAAAAAACCAGTTATTGGGATTACAGGAAACGAAAAAACTCATCCTGATGATGACATCATGATGAGCTACGCAGCAAAAGGCTTTGTTGAAGGCGTTAAAGACGCTGGAGGGATTCCCATCATCCTACCGATTGGTGATCAAGAAATGGCTAGCCACTATATCAGTTTGATTGACAAGCTCATCTTGACAGGTGGGCAAAATGTTGATCCAAAATTCTATGGTGAACCAAAAACTATTGATAGCGATGACTACCACCTTCAAAGAGATATATTCGAACTAGCCCTCATCAAGGAAGCTATCAAACAGCAAAAGCCGATTTTCTCTGTCTGTCGTGGGACTCAGCTTTTTAACGTTGCCATGGGCGGAACTCTGTACCAAGATATCGAAGATCATTGGCAAGATTGTTCTGCCGAGTACACAACTCAACGCTTGGTGACAGAACCTGATACTGTTCTCCGAGAAATCTATGGAGAAATTTCCCATATCAACTCCTTCCATCACCAGAGTATCAAGGATTTAGCACCAAATTTAAAGATTGCGGCTCATGATCCTAAAGATGGTATCATTGAAGCTGTCATGAGTACGGATGATGTCGCCTTTCTCGGTGTTCAATGGCATCCAGAATTTCTTTTTGAAAATCGTCCCAAAGATAAAAACCTCTTTGACTATATCGTTAATAAACTTTAGATTAAATCTGTCTTTTCACGGTAACTAAAGTAACTAGATTGTGAGACAATCAAATGGTCCAATAAAACAATACCCATCAGTTCGCAGGCTTCTTTTACAAGTTTAGTGACATGATCATCATTTCGGCTAGGGGCTACCGCTCCCGAAGGATGATTGTGAACCAAGATGAGTGAAGTTGCCATATGCTTGATAGCATAGTGAAGAATCTCTCGCGGTTCAGCGATACTACGAGTAGCAGAACCGATAAAAATGGTCTGTTGATGGATGATTTGATTTTGAGTATTGAGATAGAGCGCCACCAGGTGCTCTTGTTTTTTATGTCCCAACTCCTGTTGCATCTTCTTGGCCAATTTTTGACTGCTGAGAATACTTTCCATTTCAAGATTCTCATGTTTGTGAATACGATGCCCCAGTTCAATCATTGCTTGTAATTCTATGGCCTTAACACGCCCAATACCAGACAGACTCTGCAATTCCTGCAGGGTCATTTTTTTCAAATCCGTTAGACTTGAAAGGTTGTTCAAAACTTTCTGGGCAATTTCAAAAACACTGGCTTGCCGTGTTCCTGTCCTGAGTAAAATAGCTAGCAACTCTTGATTGCTGAGCGCTTCAACTCCTTCCTTGGCCAGTCTTTCTCTTGGTAATAGTGAATCTTCTTGGAATGAAATACTGTACATAAAAATCCTCCTCACTTTATTATTCGTGAGAAGGATGAAAAATTAGATTTTTTTCTCAATTGGGGCTACACTAGCTAAAAGTTTTTTCAAACCTACTTCTGGGAAATTGATTTTCAATTCCTGCGTAGCTCCGTTACCTGAAACTTCCAGAACAGTTCCCTCTCCCCATTTCTTGTGGAGAGCAATGTCACCAATGGACCAATTTGCCTCGCTAGACGCTGATTTTGCACCAGCCGTATATTGACCAAATGGAAGACCGCTTGACTGGATAGTTTTTGGTGCTGCACTGCGTTTACGGTCTTGAAGAGCCTGCGCAAGACTCATACCTTGACCGAAGGCAAGACCACCACTGCTATAAGATGCTTTAAAACTTGTATTTGCTGGACGAGCTAGGCCTTGATACTCAAGTAAGTCTGAACTGATTTCGTTAATAAAACGAGTCGGACGGTTGTAGTTGGTACGACCAAAAAGCAGGCGCGAATTGGCATTTGTCAGATAGAGAATTTTCTCTGCACGCGTAATTCCCACATAGGCCAGACGGCGTTCTTCTTCTAGTTCATCTTGATCTTCAGCCGCACGGCTAAGCGGGAAGACATTTTCTTCCATCCCAATCAAAAAGACAACTGGAAACTCGAGACCTTTGGCAGCATGCAGGGTCATCAAGGTCACTTCTGATGTCTCCTGACTACCTGAATCTGTGTCGGCAATCAAAGCCAAGTCATTTAAGAAACGACTCAGTTTGTCCAGACCAGTTTCCTCTTCTGCCACATCAGAGGTGTCATCAAAGTTTTTCGTCACAGAGAGGAACTCCTCGATGTTTTCTACCCGAGCCTTACTTTCCAGAGTTGCTTGGGCATTAAGAATATCGACGTAACCTGTTTTTTCTAGGACGGCCTCAACCAACTCTGTAATGCTTAAGTGATCCAGTTGCTCCCGCAAATCCAGAATCATATTGGCAAAATCCCAGATAGACTGGACTGCTTTTCCTTTGATGCCAGACAACATGATATTAGCAGAAGCATCTAGCATGGACATGTCTTGCATATTCGCAAAGTCACGGATTTTCTCAACTGTACCTGGCCCAATTCCACGTTTAGGCTCGTTGATAATACGCTCAAAACTGATATTGTCACTCAAATTAGCAATGAGGTTGAGATAAGCGATAATATCGCGAATTTCCTTACGGCTGTAGAACTTGGTTCCTCCGACCATGGTATAAGGGATATTTGACTTGAGCAGGGCTTCCTCAATAGTACGGGACTGCGCATTAGTCCGATAGAGAACTGCAAAATCCTTATGAAGGAAGTTTTGACTGCGACTAAGTTCATCGATGGTTCTGGCTACAAATACAGCCTCATCCAGCTCATCATCGGCACGATAGTAAACGATATGCTCCCCATCAGCATTTTGGGTCCAGAGATTCTTAGGACGGCGGTTTTTATTGTTTTTAATGACCTCATTGGCCGCTTGGAGAATAGTTTTGGTTGAGCGATAATTCTCCTCCAACAAAACAACCTTGGCTTGGGGATAATCTTTCTCGAAATCCAAAATATTCTGCATATCAGCACCACGCCAACCGTAGATAGACTGGTCCGCATCTCCAACCACACAGATATTTTTAAAACGTGAAGCCAAGAGTTTGACCAATTGATACTGGGCATGGTTAGTATCTTGGTACTCATCAACATGGATGTACTGAAATTTCTGCTGGTAGTAGGTCAAGACATCAGGATTTTGATCAAAGAGACGCAGGGTCAGCATAATCAAATCATCAAAGTCAACCGACTCCGACTGACGCAGTTCTTTCTGATAGGCTGTATAACACTGGGCCACAATTTGCGTGTACATATCGCCAGCTTGGGCAGCATAAGCCACATCATCAATCAAGTCATTCTTGGCATTGGAAATAGTCCCCAAGATGCTCCGTTCATTCCATTTTTTCGGATCCAAGTTTAACTGCTTAAGAATGCGTTTCATAAGAGTTCGCTGTTCACCAGGATCCACAATAGTAAAATTACGGTTGTAGCCAATATGGTCCGCATCACGACGCAGAATACGAACACACATGGAGTGAAAAGTCGCAATCAGACAGTCCTGAGTGGCTGGATTGAGGTTATAAGCACGCTCTTTCATCTCACGCGCAGCCTTATTAGTAAAGGTAATGGCCAAGATATTCCACGGATTGACCAGCTTTTCATCAATCAGATAAGCAATGCGGTGGGTCAAAACTCGGGTCTTTCCAGAACCAGCCCCCGCCATGATCAACAAGGGACCTTCTGTCGTTTGCACCGCCTCAGCCTGACGGTCATTCATTCCATTTAATAATGCGTTCATCTTCTCTTCCTTACTCTTGAAGTCAATATTTCTATTATATCAGAATTCAGGGAAAATATCTTTACCTAGACTGGTTACGTGTAGAAGGCAACTTCTTATATCTAGATAAAAAATGAGCTTGGATATTATTTCCAAACTCATTTGAATTCAATTAAACTATTAGAACAAGCCTAGAACGGTTCCATCGCTTTCAACATCCATGTTGAGGGCTGCTGGTCGTTTTGGAAGTCCTGGCATGGTCATGACATCACCAGTTAAGGCAACGATAAAGCCTGCACCTAATTTTGGTACCAATTCACGAATGGTAATTTCAAAGTTTTCAGGTGCTCCAAGGGCATTTGGATTATCTGAAAAACTATATTGAGTTTTAGCCATACAGATTGGCAATTTGTCCCAACCGTTTTGAACGATTTGGGCGATTTGAGTTTGAGCTTTCTTTTCAAAGTTTACTTTGCTACCACGGTAGATTTCAGTAACAATCTTTTCAATCTTTTCTTGGACAGAAAGGTCATTGTCATACAAACGTTTGTAGTTAGCTGGGTTTTCAGCGATAGTCTTAACAACTGTTTCGGCAAGTGCTACTCCACCTTCTGCACCATCAGCCCAGACACTAGCCAGCTCAACTGGAACATCAATTGAGGCACAGAGTTCTTTCAAGGCTGCGATTTCAGCTTCTGTATCAGAAACAAATTCATTGATAGCTACAACTGCTGGAATACCAAACTTACGGATATTTTCTACGTGGCGTTTCAAGTTAGCAAAACCGGCACGAACTGCTTCTACATTTTCCTCTGTCAGAGCGTCTTTAGCCACACCACCATTCATCTTAAGGGCTCGAAGGGTTGCGACAATGACAACTGCATCTGGAGATGTTGGTAAGTTTGGTGTCTTAATATCAAGGAATTTCTCGGCACCAAGGTCTGCACCAAAACCAGCTTCAGTAACTGTGTAATCAGCCAAGTGAAGGGCTGTAGTCGTTGCCAAGACAGAGTTACATCCGTGAGCAATATTGGCAAATGGACCACCATGTACAAAGGCAGGTGTACCGTAAATTGTCTGAACCAGGTTCGGTTTAATAGCATCCTTCAAAATCAAAGCCAAGGCACCTTCAACCTGCAAATCACCTACAGAAACTGGTGTACGGTCGTAACGATAACCAATAACGATATTCGCCAAACGGCGTTTCAAATCTTCAATATCAGTCGCCAAGCAAAGAATAGCCATGATTTCAGAAGCAACTGTAATGTCAAATCCATCCTCACGAGGAATACCGTTTAGAGGACCACCAAGTCCAACGGTTACATGACGAAGGGCACGATCATTCAAGTCCACTACACGTTTCCAGAGGATACGACGTTGGTCAATTCCCAGCTCATTCCCTTGGTGCAAGTGGTTGTCAATCAAGGCAGAAAGAGCGTTGTTAGCAGTTGTAATGGCATGCATGTCTCCAGTGAAGTGGAGATTAATATCTTCCATTGGCAGAACTTGGGCGTACCCACCACCAGCAGCACCACCCTTAATTCCCATTACTGGACCAAGAGATGGTTCGCGAATAGCAATCATGGTTTTCTTGCCAATCTTGTTCAAGGCATCCGCAAGACCAATGGTAATAGTTGATTTTCCTTCACCTGCAGGTGTTGGGTTGATGGCAGTAACCAAAATCAATTTCCCAACTGGATTGCTCTCAACTGCACGAATTTTATCAAAGCTAAGCTTAGCCTTGTACTTTCCATACAACTCCAAATCGTCGTAAGAAATTCCAAGCTTCTCTACAACATCAACAATGGGCTTCAACTCAATACTCTGTGCGATTTCAATATCTGTTTTCATTCAAAACTCCTCTAACCTCTTATATGATAATTCATTATAACACAAAACAAGATTTTTAACATCCTAAAATTCTCTAAACGTTCGTAAATATCCCTGTTTTTAAGGTTTTTAAAGTCCTTTCTTAAATTTTATATGGCTTTATAGTTTGAAACTATATTCTTTCCTTTTACCAAAATTTTATCACTTTCATTTTACTTACCGTTTATTTTTGTGTACAATAGTGCTATGAAAATTTTAGTTACATCGGGCGGTACCAGTGAAGCTATCGATAGCGTCCGCTCTATCACTAACCATTCTACAGGTCGCTTGGGCAAAATCATCACAGAAACCTTGCTTGCTGCTGGGCATGAAGTTTGTTTGATAACGACAAAACGAGCCGTGAAGCCAGAAGCCCATCCCAACCTAAGCATTCGAGAAATTAACAATACCAAGGACCTTCTACTAGAAATGCAAGAACATGTTCAGGATTATCAAGTCTTGATTCACTCAATGGCCGTATCCGACTACACTCCTGTTTATATGACGGGGCTGGAAGAAGTTCAGGCTAGCTCCAATCTAGAAGAATTTTTAAGCAAGCAAAATCATCAAGCTAAGATTTCTTCAACTGATGAGGTTCAGGTTTTGTTCCTAAAAAAGACTCCCAAAATCATCTCTCTAGTCAAGGAATGGAATCCTGCTATTCATCTGATTGGCTTTAAGCTGCTGGTTGATGTTACCGAAGATCATCTGGTTGACATTGCTAGAAAAAGTCTTATCAAGAACCAAGCAGACTTGATTATCGCAAATGACCTGACTCAAATTTCAGCAAACCAGCATCGTGCAATCTTTGTTGAGAAAGATTATCTTCAAACGGTTAACACTAAAGAAGAAATTGCAAAACTCCTCCTTGAAAAAATTCAAGCCTATCATTCGTAGAAAGGAAAGCTATGGCAAACATTCTCTTGGCTGTAACGGGCTCAATCGCCTCTTACAAGTCGGCAGATTTAGTCAGTTCTCTAAAAAAACAAGGTCATCAAGTCACTGTCTTAATGACTCAGGCTGCTACAGAGTTTATCCAACCTTTAACACTACAGGTCTTATCGCAGAATCCTGTCCACTTGGATGTTATGAAGGAACCCTATCCTGATCAAGTCAATCATATCGAACTTGGAAAAAAGGCGGATTTATTTATCGTGGCCCCTGCAACAGCTAACACTATTGCAAAACTAGCCCATGGTTTTGCGGACAACATGGTAACTTGTACAGCTCTAGCCTTGCCCAGTCATATTCCTAAACTAATAGCTCCTGCTATGAATACAAAAATGTATGACCATCCAGCAACTCAGGCTAATCTAAAAACATTAGAAACCTACGGCTATCAGCTGATTGCTCCTAAGGAATCCCTACTAGCTTGTGGAGACCACGGACGAGGAGCTTTAGCCGACCTCACAATTATTTTAGAAAGAATAAAGGAAACTCTCGATGAAAAAACGCTCTAATATTGCACCCATTGCTATCTTTTTTGCAACCATGCTCGTGATACACTTTCTGAGCTCGCTTATCTTTAACCTTTTTCCATTCCCAATCAAACCGACTATCGTTCATATTCCTGTCATTATTGCCAGCATTATTTACGGTCCACGAGTTGGGGTTACACTTGGATTTTTAATGGGACTACTTAGCTTGACAGTTAATACGATTACAATTCTACCAACAAGCTACCTCTTCTCACCTTTTGTACCAAACGGAAACATCTACTCAGCTATCATTGCCATCGTCCCACGTATTTTGATTGGTTTAACTCCGTATCTAGTCTATAAACTGATGAAAAATAAAACTGGTCTTATTTTAGCTGGTGCCCTTGGTTCACTTACCAACACAGTCTTTGTACTTGGTGGAATTTTCTACCTTTTTGGAAATGTCTTTGATGGTAATATCCAAAAACTCCTAGCAACCGTTATCTCAACAAACTCGATTGCTGAATTAGTCATTTCCGCAGTTCTAACCCTAGCTATTGTTCCAAGACTACAAACTTTGAAGAAATAAAAACCTCTCCACTTTCAAACTTGAAGGTGGAGATTTTGCTCTATACAGTTTCTTTTTAGTGAAATCTTTACCAACTTTTAACTTTAAAACGACACATAAACCCAAGTAAATCCTTGCTTTATTGTCTGGTTTATAGTACTATACTAGTGTATATACAGTTAAAAAGGAGATTCTTATGAATACACGGAAAAAGACACAATTTATGACAATGACTGCCCTCTTAACGGCTATTGCAATTTTGATTCCGATTGTGATGCCTTTCAAGATTGTCATTCCACCTGCTTCTTACACTTTGGGGAGCCATATCGCTATTTTTATCGCTATGTTCTTGTCTCCCTTGATGGCAGTTTTTGTCATCCTAGCCTCTAGTTTTGGATTCTTGATGGCTGGCTATCCCATGGTTATCGTTTTTCGAGCTTTTTCCCATATCTTTTTTGGTACTCTAGGAGCTCTTTACTTACAAAAATTCCCCGATACTCTTGATAAACCAAAATCTTCCTGGATTTTCAACTTTGTTTTGGCTATCATTCATGCCCTTGCTGAAGTATTAGCCTGTGTCGTTTTTTATGCCACTTCCGGTACCAATGTAGAAAATATGTTTTATGTTCTCTTTGTTCTAGTTGGATTTGGCACAATTATCCATAGTATGGTAGACTATACATTAGCACTAGCTGTCTATAAAGTGCTTCGAAAACGCCGCTAAAAGGAAGAACTATGACAAAAGATCGCAAACAAGCCCTGCTTCAACTCTTGAAAGAAGCCCCTAAAGCCCTCAATGGCCAAAGTTTGGCTGAACATTTTCATGTCACACGTCAGGTCATTGTACAAGACATTGCAATTTTGAGAGCCGATGGCGCTCCTATCCTATCCACTAATCGCGGCTACATCTATAAGCAAATTGAAACCAATCCTTATGTTCACAAACTTTTCAAAGTGAAACATGAAGTTGAAGAAATCGGTCAAGAACTCCTTGCTATCGTCGATAATGGAGGGCGTGTTCAAAATACCTTGATTGACCATCCCGTTTATGGAGAAATTGAAACCTTGCTGAAATTGTCTTGTCGCCGAGATGTGCAACATTTTCTAGAACAAGTCGAGCATTCTGACTTTAGACCTCTATCTGAATTGACAGATGGCATCCATTACCACCTAGTCGAAGCCGAAACACAACAAGACCTCCACTATATCGAGGAGGCCTTGGATCAGCTCGGTTATTTGGTAAAGGATTAGAAAATTTTCTTTTCCCAATCGTCTTCTGTACGGCGAGGGTAGAAAAATTCAGATTTGTCAGAAGCTTCCATCATCTCCATCAAAGGTAGCATATCATAGGCCAGATCCAAGTTTGGAATCTGGTCTTTTTGTATCCAAGAAACTTCTCCTTCTTCTGAAGAGCGAAGGCTACCAGAGAACTCAGTCGCCTTGTAACAAATGACAATATAGCGCCCACCTGTATCTAGTGGCCAATTTTTAATGCCTACCAGTTGCGGATTTTGGATCGTCAATCCTGTTTCTTCATAGATTTCACGAATGACAGACTCTGCGAAAGCCTCGCCATGTCTGTGTTCCTCTTTGATGTGATATAATGCTCGTCGTTTAAAATCATTACTATATGCCATAGCTTCATTATAATATACTTTTTTAAAAATAAACAACTATGAAGTATAGTAAGTCGAAATAAGATGTGAACAAATCGATTAGGAAAATCAAATTAATTTCTAGAAATATTTTAGTAGCAGTTGTATACTATACTAGTTTTAATCTGCTATAAAATCAAATTTCTAACAATAGTTAAGAATTTATGTCGTACTATTCCAGTTTCAATTTACTATATTATCGTAACTGCCCAATAACGAAGCATATTGAAAAAAATCTCCAGATTAGAGAACTCGCTGATAGTTCCTAATCTGGAGATTAAATGAGATTTTCTACTTATGCTTCCTCTTCATCATCTTTCTTCTTTTTAGCAAATAGTAAACCAAATGCTCCAAGAAGGGAAAGAATTCCTAGTGCACCTGCAGCACGATCTTCTTTGGTACCAGTATTTGGTAATGTGGCATGACTTTCAGAATCATTTTGTTTCAGTACATTATTCTCTGATGAAACTGGTTGAGAATTTGAAGTGACTACTTCAGGCTCACGTGTTGTATCATCAGATGGCACTGCTGTTGCCTTAGTTTCTGTGTCTCCTGTGCTTGTTGCTGTTTGGAGCGCATCTTTATTTGTTGCGACACCTCCTAATGCATTCTTAGCGTCCGTAATTGCTGATACTGCGTCATTTACTTCCGTTTGTGTCGCATTATCTTTGGCTAGTACTTCTTTACCTGCCGTTACTGCTTGGTCGTATGCAGCTTTCTTACTTGCTTCGGCATTGTAGTACGCTGGGCTTGCCTTAGTTTCTGTGTCTCCTGTACTTGTTGCTGTTCGGAGCGCGTCTTTATTTGTTGCGACACCTCCTAATGCATTCTTAGCGTTCGTAATTGCTGATACTGCGTCATTTACTTCTGTTTGTGTCGCATTATCTTTGGCTAATACTTCTTTACCTGCCGTTACTGCTTGATCGTATGCAGCTTTCTTACTTGCTTCGGCATTGTAGTACGCTGGGCTTGCCTTAGTTTCTGTGTCTCCTGTACTTGTTGCTGTTCGGAGCGCGTCTTTATTTGTTGCGACACCTCCTAATGCATTCTTAGCGTTCGTAATTGCTGATACTGCGTCATTTACTTC